>NZ_CAXAPL010000012.1:0-139864 GCF_963970845.1 Pseudomonas sp. RA_105y_Pfl2_P56 | reverse complement strand
AAACACCGCGACCTTGAGGTCCAGTTCGACCAGAGCGGCGAGGCCGTCGATGGATTTTCGCAAGTCCACGGGTTTGGGGTAGAGGTACACTTTTTCAACTTTGGCGTCGGGTCGCATCATGGCGGGGGCTGGCTCCGGAGAAAAACGGGAGCACAGCATCCGGCGTCAGGGGAGTGCTTTGAATGTGTAGTTCATGGAGCGGTTACTTGCGAACTTCGTTCGGGGCACATTTGGGATGTTTCGAAACCCTGCGGCCTATGAGGCTCGAATACACTGGACTATGACCAAAGAAGATGCGGAGTATTTGCTTACAATCGTCTCTCTGATTCATCGACGCCTTGATAAAGCACATATGCCTCCGAGACTTTGAAACACCCTGCACTCCGAACTTTAAATTCATACGCCGCCGTAGGAAGGCGCGGCTCTGTCTGTCACTGCGCGTATCCGGTCGGCCAAGATTACGCTGCACTATGCAAAAGTTTGCTAACGGACAGAAGCGGATATCCAAAGTTCTAATGGTCCAATTTATTATCCAGCAGAACAACGGATAAGCCGAACACGGGAGTTATAAAGTAGACGAAATTCAGAAAATTAGCTGATTACAGCACCTTTCGGGCCACTAGCGATAAGGGCTGCGCCACAGGCGGTCTTCATCCCGTCCAGCGCGATAGGCGTGCCATCGACAGTATAGGTCCTGCTGCCCTCAGCAATCGGAAAAACGCCCTTGCACAATGGACAGCTGACCTTATGACCGAGCCCAGAAATTGGCTTTCCATTCAGATTAGTTTGGGAGAAAGCTTCTAGAACCTTACCACCATGTGAAGTGGAATCGCCTAGGCGAATAGCATCTGTCATATCATCACCCCGCCTTCAGATATCCGTTTTCCACAACGCCCCACTAAACTCAATTAAGCTCGTTGCAGAAAACGGAGCAAAGAAAGCTTGCACTATAAATTCAAGCGACCAAGCTATCCCTACTTAGGGAAAACAAATCAATCGATGTTTCTTCAAGCAATACTTCAAAAGCATCCGCACCTTTTTGTTCAATATATTTAAGCTCCGAGTCAAACACTGGAACAATCCACGCAAAAACGAATGTAAGGCCATGCGTATCAGGCCCAGTATAAGAAAATGATTCATCTCCAAAAAAAACCGGAGGCTTGATCCATACAGCAGAGAGCGAGCAATCATCAAAAACAACTCCCTCCCTCTGTATTAACTGATTATTCAACAAGGCGCAACTGGATCCAATAGCATCATCTGCAAGTTGCTTTACGATTGCGACTGCATTCTTGGGAATCTCATTCTGATCAATAGACAATAACAATTCGTGGTGTATTACTTGTGCAGGCACCGAAGACTTAAGTCCTACATGTGAAAGGCCTAGCGTACAAAATGTGACAACACCTTCCACACTACCATCCCGACACTCAACTACTTGATAAGAATGTGCACCTTCAGAAAAGTCCCACCCTTGGTAAATTTTCCCAAAGTGCTTCTCTATATGTTCAATAATGCTCATTTTCGATTTCCTTCTCTACGGTTGCAGGATGGGCATTTTAGAATAACGCCCGTCTGGTAATTGTCGAGAACCTCTTTTCGACTTACGCCGTCTGGGAAATCTCTTTTGCTCCACGGATCGGGATGGTGATCCATATCCCAATCTCGCGGACCTGTTCCTGGGGCAACTTCTACTTCTGTTTCGCACACAGGACAGATTTTGCCTCCGTTCGGTCCGGGAAGAGCACTATTCCATGCGTCCCTTACAGATGCCTTTCTCCATCCTCCACGACTCGTGACCTGACCTTTTTCATTTGTACCTTTAACCAATCCAAGCGGATCAATCCAACCATTGGCGTTTGGCGCATACTGGTAGATGTTAATGCCGCCCGCGAAGCCAATAGGATCCTGCGAAATAAACCGCCCAACCCTCGGATCATAGTACCTATATCGATTGTAGTGCAGCCCAGTCTCATGATCGTGATACTGCCCCTGGAACCGTATCGGATTCGTCACACCATGCTGCCGCGCCCATTCTGAACGCTGCTCCGTCACCTGCCCCCAAGCCTTGTACTGCGCGGTCCAGGCCATGTTGCCTTGTGAATCCGTCAGCTCCTGCGGCGTCCCCAAGTGATCACACTGATACCAGGCCAACGCATCAAACGGTAATGCCGTAGCTTTGTGATTCCACAGTGGATCCTCATCAAGGCTGTACTCACCGCTGTAATCAGGCTGCCCCATGAGCTTGATCGGCGCGTGGCGCACAGCTTGAGCGACGGGTATGAAAGTGCCCGGTTCAAAGACGTAATGCACTGTGCGACCCGGCTCGCCATCGCCCTGCGCCAGGCTACTTTCCCACGCGAGGTTGTCGCCATCCCATCCGTAAAGCGTAAAACCGCAGCCCAGTTCACGCTGTTTGCGGGCGTGCTCGTTTCTGTTCCAGAGGGAACCGGCTTCAGGCCGCTGTTTGTAGTGCGCGCGGGAGTTTTTGTGCAGGCGGCGTCCCAATGCGTCGTAAGCGAAATCCACGCTCAGACGAGGATCTTCAAAATGCACCAGCCGATCAAACAGGTCCCAACGCAGATCACTGCGTTGGCCGTTGTGCCAGCGCTGGATCTGATTACCGCGTTCGTCATAGTCGTAGTGGGTGCCGGCGTATTCACGCAGCAGGTTATCGACGAGTTTGCTGCGCGCTGGGGTCAGGTCCAGTGGTCGGAGAATTTCTGTCGCCTTGTCGTCGAGCAGGTTGCCGGCCGGGTCGAAGGCGAAGGTTTCCATGCCTTGACGTGTGGTGGCGCTGAGCAGACGACCGACCGGATCGTAGCGATAGGCGATTGGCCCGCGGCGGCTGTCGTTGATGTCAGTCAGTTGGCCGGCAGCGTCGTATTTGTATTCGCGCTTGAGCAGCGTGGACTTCTCATCGCTGCGTCCCAACAGTTGCTCCTGCAAGCGTTCGGCCGGGTCCCAGCTTTGGGTTTGCAGCAAATGGTTACCTTGATGACGGGCAACTTCGCGGTGCAGGTCGTCGCGTTCGTAGCCGATCAGTTCATGTTCATCCAGGCGTATGCCCAGTAGGTGGCCGCTGCCGTAAGTGAGCCAACTGACGCGGTGGCCGTCCGGGCGTACGGTGGCAACACGTTGATTGAGCACATCGTACTCGTGCTGCCAGATCGCGACGGTGGGCTTTTCCAGCCCGAGGTAATGCTGGTATTCGCGCAGCAGATTGCCGGCCGGGTCGTGGAACCATTGCAGACGGCTGTCAGCGTTGTCAGCCAGCACCATATTGCCGTTGCCGTCGTAGGCAAAAGTCTCGCTTTGCGACTGCTCGCCCAGGGTAGCGCGACGCTCGATCAGGCGGCCCATCGGGTCAAAGCTCGCCGAGATGATGCGTTTGCCATTGATCAATTGGGCGAGGCGACCAGTTATCGGGTCGTACTGATAGCGAGTGCTGCGCCCGTCAAATCCGCTCTCTTCCAGCAGGCGTCCGACCGGGTCATAGTGGAAGTGCGCGCGTTGTTCGTTTTCGTTTTCCAGGGCGGTTAGCCGTCCGAGACGGTCCCAGCGATAGCGCAGGGTTTGCTCGGCGGCATCAACACGTTCGGCGATCAAACCGGCCGCGCTGTAGCTCCAGGTGGTACAACGATCCAGACCATCAACATGTGCCAACAATCTACTCTCGGCATCACGCTCGAAACGCTCTTCAGTTTTGTCCGGGTGCTTGATCAGCACCAGCTGCCCGGCCTTGTATTCGTATTCGGTGGCGTTTCCGGCGGCGTCGGTGAAGCAGATCATCTGCCCCAGTTCGTTGTATTCCCAAGCACTGGTTTTGCCTGAGCAATCGACGTACTCGACCAGTTGCCCGGCGTCGTTGTAGTCCAACGTCTTTTCGTTGCCGTTGGCGTCCTTGATCGCGGTGGGCTGACCGGATTTGTTGTAGGCGTATTCGGTTTTGTTGCCCAGCGGATCGAGCGCTTCGACCAGGTTGCCTTGGTCGTCATAGGCGCGTTGCCACTGACCACCCTCGGCATCACTGATTTTGATCAGCATGTCTTGGTCGTCGTAGGCGTAATGCATCACCGTGTGATCGGCTCGGATGTGTTCGAGCAGGTTGCTGCGTTCATCGTAGCTGTAGCGATCCGTGCTGCCATCGGCATTCACGCGGCGCACGATGTTCTTGGCCTCGTCACGGAAGAACCATTCCGAACGCTCATCCGCGTAACGGATGCGGTAGGTGTAGCCAAGGATGTCGTAGTAGTGCCAGGTCTCGTTGCCAAGCGCGTCGGTGACGAAGGTCAGACGGATGTTTTCGTCCCACTCCAGACGCGTGTCGAAACTGCCATCGTCGGCCCATTCGCGCACGGCTTTGGCCTTGGCGCCCTGGCCGTCCCACTCAAGGTTCATGCCACGCCCGGTACGGTCGGTGTAACGAGTGATCAGGTGATGCTGGTACTGATACGACCAGACTGCGCAGTTCTCGCCCTGCGCCTGAACCAGGCCGCCATAGGCGTCGTATTGGTACGCACAAAGTTGTCGCAACGGTTCGCCGTCAACGATCTGCCAGAGGCCGATTTGAGGTCTGAAGTGCGCAACTTCTTGCGCACTCGTCTGTACAGAACGGATTACGTGGGCTGTAGGGATATGCCCACACGGTTATCCACATTTGAGTGCGCAAGAAGTTGCGCACAGTGGCGTGTGGCCACTATTGGCGAGATTCAAGCGCAGCAACGCATTCTTCAATCGAACGTTGCTGGGTTTGCGCATACAACCCCAATTCATCAATCGTCGAGCGTCCCAGCGCCTGCTCGAATGCCTGTCGGTTGGAATGTTCGCCATAGTGGGCCTGCGCTGCATCCCCAAGGTTCGATTGAAAGATCCCCGCCGCACTGACTGGCAGGAAATCTTCGTACACCAGCGGTTCAGCTTTCACATAACCGTCGCGTAACAAATCCTCCAAAGAAGCGGCATTTAGGCTACCCGCCGCCACGCCTTTTTCCGTGGCGAAATAGCGAAAGTACGCCAGGCCCTGTTCGCGCATGCCCTCGACGCTGTCAGGAAATTCGCCAAAGTGTTGAGTCATCAGCGCGTTGTAGCGTGCGGCGTTGGCTTCATTGGGGAAGTCGCCGAGTTCGTCGCGGGCGGCATTCAGTAAACGGTCATACAGCGCCCGGCCCTTGGGCGTCAGCGCTGCGCCGCGTTGTTCGATTTCGCCGAAACGGGCGCTGTGGCTGCCGCGGGTTTCACGCTGGTCGGTGAAGGCGATTGGTTCGTCCAACGCTTTGAAACTGGTCTGACGCAGCAAGATCGGGCACTGCCGGCGTGGTGGGCCTTCGATCACCGCTTTTGGGGTGATGCCGTGGGTTGGCATCTGCGCCTGCACGCTGTCGATATCCAGTGTGCGCGGTGTCAGGTGGTTGATGTGCGGGCCTTTGAACGCGACGACGTCAGCGATCAAACGATGCTGGGCGCTGAGCGTCTGGTACTGCGCGGCGGTGACGGTTGCGCTGTGATGCCAGCGAAAGGTCTCCAGTGCCTGTAGGACAAACTCCGCGGCGTCTGCCTCATTCAGTCCTCCGGCCGTCTCAGCCTGTGCGATCAAACGTAATGCCGCCTCAGTAAAGATTGAACGCTTGGCCAGCACCGATTCGGCAAAGGCGCGCAGTTCAGGATCGTCAATCAACTCCAGGCGTAACAACGAGGTAAACACGCGAAATGGGCTGATTTGCAGCGCCTCTTCATGCACCGCACGAAACGCGGTGGAATGCACCGGTACGCCCGCCGGCGTCAGGTCGTAATAACCCACCGGTTGCATGCCCATCACGGCGAACAGGCGGGCGAGGGTGGCCAGTTCAGTCGCGGTGCCGACGCGGATCGCGCCATGGCGCTCCATGTCAAGCCGTTCGATTTCACCCGTGCTGTTGAGCTGTCGGGCGATGTCTGGCTGACGTGCGAGCACATCGCGGTTGGTCTGCTCCACCAGTGCCAGCAGTGCGCCGTACAGCGGCACTTCTTCGCGGTACATGTCGGACATCGCTTTGGAGAAGCGTTGGCGAATCAGGTCGGGGCTGACGAAAGGCTGCACTGTCATGAAAAAAATTCCTGCCACGGTCACGTAATGGATGGAGGAAAAGATCGCAGCCTTCGCCTGCGCGGGCAAACGAAGAATCCTACGGACTTCATTCTGCCAACGACTGATCCACCCATTCGACCCAGTGCAAAACCTGTGTGCGTCCAGCACTGGCCAGGTGGCTCTGACAACCGATGTTTGAAGTGACGATCAGTTGCGGGCGGCCGCTTTCCAGCGCGTTGAGGCGGTTATCACGCAGTTGCCGGGCCAGCACCGGTTGCGTCAGCGAGTAGGTGCCTGCCGAACCGCAGCACAAATGCCCGTCCGGCACGGCCGTGAGGTTGAAACCCAAACGCGTCAGCACGGCTTCCACCGCGCCGCCGAGTTTCAGTGCGTGTTGCAACGTACACGGGCAATGCACGGCGATCCGTCGTTCGCTGGCGGCACAGACCTGCTCCAGCGGTTCTTGCGCAAGCACTTGCACCAGATCCAAGGTCAGCTCGCTGATCCGCCGTGCCTTGCCGGCATAGCGCGGATCGTCCCTGAGCAAATGCCCGTAATCCTTGATGAACGCGCCGCAACCGCTGGTGGTCTGCACAATGGCTTCAGCGCCGTTTTGCAGATGCGGCCACCACGCGTCGATGTTTTGCCGGGCGCGGTCGAGGCCCTTGGCCTGGGCGTCGAGGTGATAGTCCAGCGCGCCGCAGCAGCCGGCTTCGGCCACCGGGGTGATGCTGATCCCCAGGCGATCCAGCACCCGCGCCGTTGCGTCATTGGTATTGGGCGACAAACCTGGTTGCACGCAGCCTTCCAGCAGCAGAACCCGGCGCGCATGCCGTGGGGACGGGCGCACACCCGAGCTCGGCAGGTGCTGCGGCAGTTTGCTTTCAATCATGCGCGGCAACAGCGGCCGGAATGTCGTGCCCACTCGCAACAAACCTTTAAACAAACCGGGATTCGGCGCGAGTGCCCGCAACCCTTCACGCAGCATGCGTTGCGCCACCGGGCGCGGCACCGCCTGATCGACCACTGCCCGGCCGATGTCGAGCAAGTTGTGATAATCGACGCCGGACGGGCAGGTGGTTTCGCAGTTGCGGCACGACAGGCAGCGATCCAGATGCAGTTGTGTCTGCGCAGTCGCCGGCGCGCCCTCAAGCACTTGCTTGATCAGGTAGATACGCCCACGCGGGCCATCGAGTTCATCGCCGAGCAGTTGATAAGTCGGGCACGTTGCGTTGCAAAAACCGCAATGCACGCAGGTACGCAGGATTTTTTCCGCCTCGGCGGCGCGGGGCAGTTGGCGGGATTGCTCGCTGAGGGTGGTTTGCATGGCTAGAACTCTGCGTACATTCGACCGGGGTTGAACAGCCCTTGCGGGTCGAGTTGCGTTTTGAGTTGCCGGTGATAGCGCAGCAGTGCCGGCGCCAACGGCTGAAACGGAGTGTCGTGGCCGTGGGTGAAGCAAGTGGCGTGGCCGCCAAGGCCCTCGGCGAGGGCGTGAATGCCTTCGTTGGCAGATTTGAGCCAGCGTTGCGCGCCGGCCCAGTCGATCCATTGCTTGCCGGACAAGTCCAGTGGCCCGAGATTGTTCGGCAATGACAGGCGCCATAACGGCAGGCCTTCGTCGAAAAACGGCAAACGGTGCTCGTTCAAATCGCGCCAGAACACCGAGTCCAGCGGCTCTCCGCCCAAGCGTTGATGCGCCGCCGTCACCGAGCCTTCGCCTCCCTCAAGACGCAGGTACAGACTGTCGCCATCGTGACACGCCGCGCTGATGGGCAGCGGTTGCTGGCCCCATTCGGCCAGATTGGCCAAGGCGCGGGCGCAGTCGATGTCGAGGCGGATGCTCAGGCATTGCCGAGGTTTGGGCAGGACTTTGAGCGAGACTTCAGTCAGTACGCCGAGGCAACCGAAACTGCCGGTCATCAGCCGCGACAGGTCATAACCGGCGACGTTTTTCATCACTTCACCGCCAAAACGCAGGTGCTGGCCGAGCCCGGTGATCACCCGAGTGCCGAGGACGAAATCGCGCACCGAGCCCGACCATGGCCGCCGGGGCCCGGACAGGCCTGTGGCGATCATGCCGCCGACCGTGGCGCTTTCAGCAAACGCCGGCGGCTCGCACGGCAACATTTGCCCGGCAGCGTCCAGCGTCGCGAGCAGTTCGGCTAATGGCGTGCCGGCACGAACCGTGATCACCAGGTCGGTCGGCTCATAGTGAACAATGCCGCGATGCTCACGGGTGTCGAGTACCTCGCCGGCCACCTCGCGCCCCAGAAACGCTTTGCTGTTGCCGCCCTGGATTTTCAGTGGCGTGGCACTGTTCCGCGCCTCGTTGACCTGATCGAGCAGGGCGCTGGCGGCATCGAATTCGGCCATCAGAAACGCTCCAGCTCGGGGAATGGCAGTTGCCCGGCATGAATGTGCATGGCGCCGAATTCGGCGCAGCGGTGCAGGGTTGGAATGTTTTTGCCGGGGTTGAGCAAGCCTTGCGGGTCGAACGCGGCTTTTACGGCGTGGAACAGGCTCAGTTCAGCGCTGTTGAACTGCGCGCACATCTGATTGATCTTCTCGCGGCCGACCCCGTGTTCGCCGGTGATGCTGCCGCCCACCTGCACGCACAATTCGAGGATCTTGCCGCCCAAGGCCTCGGCGCGGTGCAGCTCGCCGGGCTGATTGGCGTCGAACAGGATCAGCGGGTGCATGTTGCCGTCGCCGGCATGAAATACGTTGGCCACGCGCAAACCATATTCGGCGCCGAGGCGGGCGATGCCTTGCAGCACACCGGGCAGTTCGCGGCGCGGTATGGTGCCGTCCATGCAGTAATAATCCGGCGACAATCGGCCAATGGCCGGGAACGCGTTCTTGCGTCCTGCCCACAAGCGCACGCGCTCGGCTTCGTCGCGTGCCTGGCGTACTTCGGTGGCGCCGGCCTTACTCATGACCTCACGCACGCGCAGGCAATCGTCGTGGACATCGGCTTCGACGCCGTCGAGTTCACACAACAGAATGGCCTCGGCGTCGACCGGGTAACCGGCGTGGATGAAGTCTTCGGCGGCACGGATGGCGAGGTTGTCCATCATCTCCAGACCGCCGGGAATGATTCCCGCCGCGATGATGTCGGCCACCGCCCGGCCAGCCTTTTCCACGGAATCGAAACTGGCCAGCAGCACTTTCGCCACTTGAGGTTTTGGCAGCAGTTTGACCGTGACTTCGGTGATGATCCCCAGCAAACCTTCGGAGCCGGTGAACAGCGCGAGCAGGTCGAAACCCGCTGCATCGAGGGCGTCAGAGCCCAGGGTCAGGCGTTCGCCCTCGATGGTCAGGACTTCGATTTTCAGCACGTTGTGTACGGTCAAACCGTACTTGAGGCAGTGCACGCCCCCGGCGTTTTCGGCAACATTGCCGCCAATCGAGCAGGCGATTTGCGACGATGGGTCCGGCGCGTAATACAACCCGAACGGTGCGCCAGCCTGGGAGATCGCCAGATTACGCACGCCCGGTTGGACTCGTGCGGTGCGCGCGGCCGGGTCGATGTGCAGGATGTTGTTGAAGCGCGCCATCACCAGCAACAGCCCTTTTGCCAGTGGCAAGGCCCCGCCGGACAAACCGGTGCCAGCGCCACGGGCAACAACGGGGACGTTTTGTTGATGGCAGAGTTTGAGCAGCGCCTGCACCTGATCAAGACGACGGGGCAGGGCAACCAGCATGGGCGTGGTGCGGTAAGCCGACAAACCATCGCATTCGTAAGGCTTGAGCTCTTCATCGCGCCACAAGACGTCGAGATCCGGGATGGCTTGCTGCAAGGCCTTGAGCAATTGAGCTTTGTTCACCTCAGGCAACGGGCCGTCGAGGCGCTCGTCGTAGAGGATGTTCATCGCTGATTTCCCAAGAACTCCCGGTACAACCGTGCGGTATTCCCCGGCTGCTCGACCATCGGCATGTGCCCCACGTTATCCCACACGTCCACCCGCAAATTGGCGATGCCCTTGCTCCAGACCGGCACGCTGCTGACGTCGATCAAGCGATCCTTGCGCCCCCACAGCAGCAGGGCGGGGCATTTGATGTCGGCCAGTTTCGGCTCCATCGGCGGGCTGGCGCGCAAGTCGCGGAAGATCTCTTCCAGTTCATCGCGTTGCTGCTCGTAGCGCTGGGCGATGGCATCCAGCACCAGGTTCGGCACCCACGGCGGCGAAGCCATGGTCATGGCATAAAACTGGCGGAATTCTTCCCGGGAGTTGATCAAAAACGGGTTATGCCCTCGGGCCAGATGACGCTCCATGTCGCTGGCCTGCGGTGCCGTCACACCGGCCGGGTCGATCAGCGCCACCGAGGCAATGCGATCCGGATACGTCGCCGCCAGCCACGCAGCAATGTAGCCCCCCATTGAATTGCCGATCACATGGACCTTCTCCACGCCGCAGACGTCGAGCAACTGGATCATGCGTTTGGCCTGCAGCGCAATGTCGTAACCGCCTCCTGCCTTGAAGCCGGTTTCACCGTGGCCGGCCAGGTCCGGAATGATCACCCGATACTGACGCACAAAATGCCGGGAGAAGCGCAGCCACAGGTTCTTGTCGCCACTGTAGCCGTGCAGCATCAGGATCGCGCTGGCGGCCTCATACGGCCCGCCCTGCCAGGTCGACACCGTCATCTCGGCGATGGGCACTTCAATTTTGTGCAGCTTGTACCACTTGGCCTCGATGGCCATGTTCAAGTCATAGAGCCAATGACCGACCGCCGGATAACTCAACCAGCTCCAGGCCACGAAAACCGCGAGGGCGACAAACAGCAAAAGCATCGACGTCTTCCTTTTACGTGTTCAGGACAGAATGTGGTCGGCCGGTTTCAGCGACCGGGTCAACCGGTAATAGCTGAAACTGAAGCCGGGAAACATCGCGATCACATGACCGCTCTTGCTTTGATACCAACTGTGGCAGCCGCCGGACTTCCAGACGGTGCGCTCCATCTCCCGGTGGATCATCTCAGTGTAGGTACGTTCCGCTTCGGGGCGTACTTCGATGCTGCGCAAACCATTGGCTTGCACGGTGCGGATGCAGTCGAGGATGTAATTCATCTGCGACTCGATAATAAACAGCGCCGAAGTGTGGCCAATGCCCGTGTTGGGGCCGGTGACGATAAACAGATTGGGGAAGTCCGGCAGGCTGGTGCCGAGGTAGGCGCGGGGATACTCGGCCCAGACATCTCTGAGTTGCACGGCGTTTTTTCCGCTGACCGGGTAGGAAATAACGCCATCGGTGGCGTCGTAACCGGTCGACCAGACAATCAGGTCGACATCAAGGTGCTGGCCGTCCTGGGTGTTGATCCCGGTTTCATCGATGGAGGCGATACCTTGCTCACGGGTGTGCAGCGTGACGTTGGGTCGGGTCAGTGCCGGGTAGTAGGTGCTCGAAACCAGTACCCGCTTGCAGCCGATGGTGAAGTCGGGAGTGAGTTTTTCTTGCAGCTCTGGATCCGCTACCTGGCGTTTGAGAAAGCGCAGCGCTTGCTTTTGCACCAGGTGAATCGCCGGTTTCGAGTATTTGAAGGCGATGACCCGGGTTTCGAATTGCCAGTAGATCAGCCAGCGCAGGAGTTTGTAAGCCGGTTTCAAACCCAGTAGCCAACGCTGAACCGGCCCGAAGATGCGATCAGCGCGAGGCAACACCCAGTGCGGCGTGCGCTGGAACACATGCAGTCGCTCGACGTGCGCCGCAATGGCCGGAATCACCTGTGCCGCGCTGGCACCGCTGCCGACGATGGCCACGCGTTTACCGCGATAGTCGTAGCTGTGATCCCAATGGTTTGTATGAAACGTCTTGCCTTCAAAGCGCTCCTGCCCGGGGAAGTGCGGGATCACCGGTTGGCTCAAGGGGCCGGTGGCGTTGATCAGGAACCGCGCGTAGAACGTGCCCTTGGTGCCGGTGTGGACCGCCCAGTGCTTTTCAGTGTCGTCCCATTCGATGCGTTCGACATTGGCTTGCAGTTCCACCCGCTCGCGCAGGCCGAACTCGTCGATCACATGCTCGGTGTAACGGTGCAACTCCGCTTGTCCGGCAAACATCTGCGACCAGCGGTACGGCGCGAACGACAGTGAATACAGTGGCGACGGCACGTCCACGGCAGCGCCCGGGTAGGTGTTCTGGCACCAGGTGCCGCCGAAGAAGTCGCGCCGTTCCAGCAGGCGAAAATCGTCGATCCCGGCCTTGAGCAGATTGACTGCCGCGCACTGGCCACCAAAACCGCTGCCGATGATCAACACTTGGCAGATCTGCATGGGCCTCCTTCTTATAGTTGTTTTTCCGTTTTCCTCCTTTCATGTATAGCCAAATATTTGCTTTGTGGGAGCGGGTTTGTGTACCGGGTCGAGCTCGCGGGCCGGCGATGGCTATTTAACGTCGCCCTGATAGACTCCAGACACATCCGTCTGACGGTGCGCCAAGGTTCTTTTAAACGAACGAGGCCCTTATGAGAAACACCGGGGGAAAGGGACTTTCATTGGCCAGGAGGCTTTATACATCGCGAATCCTCGGTCTGGCGTTGGGGTTGTTATGCGTGAGCATGGCGATGTACCCGCTCGATCCGCCGCTGTGGGTTTGGGCCCTGATGCTGTTCAACGGCTTGCTCTGGCCACATCTGGCGTTTCAGTGGGCGCGTCGGGCCAAAGTGCCTTACTACGCCGAACACCGAAACCTGTTGATCGACGCGTTTCTCGGCGGTTTCTGGGTTGCGGCGATGCAGTTCAATCCGCTACCCAGCGCCACGACCATTTCGATGATGGCGATGAATAACGTCGCCATCGGCGGTTTGCGTTTTTTGCTGGCCGGCACGGCGGCGCAGATTCTCGGTGTGTGTGTCGGTCTGGTGGTGTTTGCCCCGGTGTTCATTCCCCAGACAACGCCCTTGCAGTTATATGCCTGCCTGCCGTTGCTGATGCTGTATCCGTTGGCGCTGGGCTGGATCTGCTTTCGTCAGGCCTACACGCTGGGCCTGCATAAACGCGAATTGCTGGCCCTGAGCCGCACCGACAGCCTCACCGGATTGCTCAACCACGGCGCGTGGAAGGATCAACTGGAGATTGCCTTTCAGCGCTGCAAACGGCAGCAGCAGGGCGCGGCGATCGCGTTGATCGACATTGACCATTTCAAGGCGATCAACGACACCTACGGCCATGTGGCCGGCGACATCGTGCTACGGCAGTTGAGCAAAATGCTCAAGCAAAACCTGCGCGTGACCGACATTGCAGGGCGTTACGGGGGCGATGAATTCTGCGTGATCCTCCCGGAGTTGCCGCTGTTCAACGCCGCCCAGGCCATGGAGGCGTTGCGTGAGCGCTTCGCGACGCTGGGTTACGAGCAGAATCCGGCGTTGAAGGTCAGTTTGAGTATTGGCCTGGCGGCGTACGAACCGGCCCATGCCGATGCGACGCGCTGGCTCAATGATGCCGATCAGGCGTTGTACGAAGCCAAGGCCGGCGGGCGGAATCGGGTGATCTGCAATTGCGACAACCTGCCCAGGCAGCCATTGCTCGACTCGGTCTGAGTCCCTCTATGTTGCATCCGCGATAGAGCGAATTCTGACGCGGGCGATGCAGCGGGAGGTGGCGTACAAGGCGCCGGTTTAGCGGCTGACGTCAGTCCGGCCACCGCGTTACTCCTTGACGCTCATGTATTCCTTCGCCCAGAGAATGTACTCCTCCGGCTGGGTATAGGTGTGCGTCAGTTCGGTCGCGCTCAAGTCCGAAGCCTGGGTGAAAATCTGCCGCTGTTCGCGCAGGCTGTCGTAGGTGGCCTTGATGGCCGCGAAGTAAGCGCCATGGCCATCGATGGTCACGCGCACGCCCAGTTCGGCCAGACGCTTGTCGTCACGCAGTGCCGGGTTGCCGTAGGTGACCAGCATCAGCGGCACGGTCAGGTGTTCGGCGATTTGTTCCAACTGATCGAAATCCTGCACCCCGACCATGCAGATACCATCGGCGCCTGCGGCCTGATACTGACGGGTGCGGCTGATGATTTCCTGGTTCGGCAGGATGCCGGCGTTGGTGCGGGCGATGATGGCCATTTCCGAATCGACCCGGGCTTCGAGTGCGGCGCGGATCTTGCCGACGCCTTCGGCGACCGTGATCAGGTCGGTGGATTTGCGCCCGAATTGCGCGGGCAGCAAGGTGTCTTCGATGGTCAGGGCGGCGACGCCGGCGCGTTCCAGTTCGACGATGGTGCGCATCACGTTGAGGGCGTTGCCGTAGCCGTGGTCGGCGTCGGCGATGACCGGCAATTGGGCGACGCGGCCAATGCGGGTGGCCTGTTCGGCAAACTCGCTGAGGGTGATCAGGGCAAAGTCCGGGGCGCCGAGCACCTGCAACGAGGCCACCGAACCACCGAGAATCCCCACTTCAAAACCCAGGTCAGCGGCAATGCGGGCCGACATCGGGTCGAACACCGAAGCCGTGTGGTAGCAGGTATCGGATGCCAGCAGTTGACGGAAATTACGGCGCAAATCTTGATGAGAAAGCCTGGTCATACGAGTTCCACCAATACAAAGGAATGGAAGGGCTTGAGCAAAGGTGTCAACGCCGAAGGATGAAAAGGCTATCACGCGAATGGGTCAAGGATCATGACGAATTTGCGGGGCTGGGGTTAAACATGCGCCTTTGGCTGAAAGGATTCATCTTTGGCGGCAGATTTCCATGGCCGGTTCATGCCGCCACGGCATGCCGCTGTTGATTGGGCAGCATCACCGCCCGTACCGAGTTGCCTGGTTGCAGTTGCAGGCGTTTGGCCGTGAGGCGGTCGATCACCAGGCTGCTGCCGACGCAACGGGCGCGAGCGACGGTGATGCGGCAGTTTTCCAGGCGACGGTTGTGGATCAGCCACAAGGGGGCCTGCTCGTCGGGGCTGCCGAGGCTCAAGGTCAGCTCAAGGCTGTCGCGCACCGTGCGGATGTTTCGGATCGGTGATTCGATCACCGGGCCACCATCGAAAATGTCGATATAGCCTTTGTGCGCAAAACCTTCGGCCTGAAGGATTTTCAGCGCCGGCTCGGTATTGGGATGCGCCTGACCGATAGCGGCCTGGGCCTGCTCAGTGAGCAGGCAGGTGTACAGCGGCTGGCGTGGCATCAGCTCGGCGATGAACGATTTGTTGCCCAGCCCCGACAGGTGATCGGCGTGGCTGAAGTCCATCTGGAAGAAATGCCGGCCCAGGCTGTCCCAAAACGGCGAACACCCCAGTTCATCGGCGCTGCCGCGCAGTTCGGCGATCATCTTTTCGCCAAACAGATGCGGAAATTCGGCGACGAACAGCAAGCGCCCCAGCGACAAAAGCCGACCGTTACTGCCATGGCGCTGGTCATGCCGCAGGAACAGCGAGCACAGTTCCGATTGGCCGGTCAATTCGTTGTTCAGGAACAGCGTGGGAATCTGGCGTTGAATGCCCAGATCCGGCGCCGAACTCACCGTCAAACCGACCCGATAGTTGTACCAGGGCTCGCGCAGGCCGACCGCTCCGGCCATTGCGCTGACACCGACCACGCGCTGGTCATCGTCTTCGAGCACAAACAGATAGTCGGCATCGGCACGTTCCACTTGCTCGGCGAATGCACGTTGCGCCCAACGCACGCGGTGGGCCAGGCGATCTTCGTTGACCGGCAGGGTGGTGAACCCCGGGCCGGCCTGTTGTACCAGCGCCATCAAGGCGGGCAGGTCACTGACTTTAACCGGGCGGACAATCATGCTGTAACTCCTTCTGCGCGCCTGTTCGGGCACTGTCGTTGGGTGCGGAGCCGGGCGCGGTTCACAGGGCTATCAGCCGGATCGGGTTGCCATCGGTCACATTCAGCGCCGCACACATTGCAGGGGTGAGAGACAGCGGTTGATCGGGGTGGTAATCGAGTTCGGCGACGATGCACCGAAAACCGTGCAACGCATCGTTGCTCAGCAGATAACGGCCACGCGCATCGATTTGCGACTGTTGCCGCACGTGTACCGTCTGGCTGCGGGCGATCGAGCGGATAGTCGCTGTGCGTGCATACAGGGTCGGGCCGGCGTCGAACAGATCGATGTAGCTGTTGGTTTCAAAGCCTTCACGCTCAAGAATGTCGAAGGCTTCCTGACCGTCCGGGTGGATGCGGCCAATGCAGTCTTGTGCGGCCTGCGGCAGCATCGGCACGTAGATCGGGTATTGCGGCATCAGTTCAGCCAGAAACGTACGGTTCTGCAATCCGCACAGACGCTCGGCTTCGGCATAGGGCAGGTCGAAGAAGTGCTTGCCCAGCGCGTCCCAGAAGGGCGAATGGCCGTTTTCATCGCTGTAGCCGACGATTTCGGTAATCACGGCTTCGGCGAACCGTTGCGCATGGGCCGCGATGAACAGCAGGCGCGCCCTCGAGAGCAATTCGGAAAACGGCGTCCCCACCAGCGCAGCGTTGATGTGGAAACCGCGCAGCAGCGTGTGGTCGTTCAGGTCGTGGCACAACGAAAGCGCCGGCACGCCGTGTTCGATGTTCAGCTCTCGCGAGGCGCTGGTGAAATGGCGATTGCGCAGGCTGTAGAACGGTTCGTCGAAACCGGCAGTGGCGAGGATTTCGGAGCAACCGAGCAGTTGTTGGCTGTCGAGGTCTTCCAGCACGAAGAAGTAGTTCTCCGGGCCATGGGCGGTGGCGTCTGCGGCAAACGAAGCGCAGGAACCGGCGATTTTTTCACGCAAACGGTCGCTGTCGTCCGGCAGGGACGTCACGCCCACCAAACTGTCGCGGGCCAGTTGTTGTAGCTGGGGCAGGTCAGTCTGCGCGACTGGGCGTAAGGCCAGCATGGATGTACTCCTGTATCAAAAGGTTCGGCAAATTCACCGAACCTGACTATCACTGTCGGTTTCCACGCGTTAAATCGGCGTGCGCCTGATTTGTTGTCAGACGCTGCTCTTTTTCTTGTCAGCCGTTGCTTGGGTCCGGCAGCGCGGTGCTAGCCCCGAGTTTGTTGAGGAAGAACAGGTACACCAGGCCCAGAGCGATCCAGATCAGGCCGAGTTTCTGTGCATCGACGCCCATGTTGTACATGATGGCCGCGACGATGATGAAACCGATCACCGGGCAGATCAGATGGCGCACGATCTGACCGGACTTCTGCCGACGCCAGTAGTAGTTGATCACGGTCAGGTGCAGCAGCATGAAGCCGCTGAGCGCGCCGAAGTTGACCAGCGACGTCAGGGTGTCGACCGAGTTGATGAACAGGTAGCAGATCACCAGCGACAGCACCGCCACCAGATAAATGCTCAAGTACGGTGTGTTGTGTTTGGGGTGGACCTTGGCCAGCACTTTCGGCAGTTTGCCGTCGCGGGCCATGCCGAACAGCAGGCGCGATACAGCCGCTTGCGAGGTGATTGCCACCGCTACACCCCAAGCCAGGGCGGTCGCGACACCGGTCAGGGTGGCAAGCCAGCTGCCAGCGGCGATTTCGGCGATTTCATAGAACGCAGTGTCGGCGGACGTGAAGCCCATGCCGGCGGCGAGGTCAGTGGCAATCCAGGTTTGGGCAACGAAAATCACGCCCATCACCACCAGCGTGATCAGTGCCGCTTTGCCGACACTGCGGCCCGGATCACCCTTGATTTCTTCGGCCAGGGTCGAGATCGCGTCGAAGCCCAGGAAGGACAGCACCGCAATCGACACCGCTTGCATCAGCAGGGCGAAGTTGAAGGTCTCGGCGTTGTACAACGGCGCCAACGTCAGTTCGCCGTTACCGCCACCGTTGTGCAGGGCCGTCCAGGCATAGAAGAGGAAGATGCCCAGAACGACCAGTTGGGCCAGCAGGAAGATGATGTTCATCCGTGCGGTGAAGGTGATGCCGCGCAGGTTGACGAACGTCGCACTGACCAGGAAGGCCAGAATGAAACCGACTTTCGGAATATCCGGGTACAAATGGTTGAGTGCCATCGCCGCGTAGACGTAGAGCAACGGCGGAATCAGCAGGTAGTCGAGCAGCATCAGCCAGCCGGCGATGAAGCCGACATGTTGATTCAAGCCGCGTTGCGCGTAGGAATAGACAGATCCGGCAATCGGAAAGGCTCGGGCCATGCTGCCGTAGCTCAACGCTGTAAAAAGCATCGCCACCATGCCGATGATGTAGGCCAGCGGCACCATCCCGGGCGCCTCGGCATTGACGTAGCCATACACGCCAAACGGGGCGATGGGGATCATGAAGATCATCCCGTACACCACCAGGTCAGTAAGTGTCAGGCTACGTTTCAACTCTTGCTTGTAGCCGAATTCTTCAATTTCCATGAAGCGCAACTCCTTGTCAGCCAGTCGGTCATTTTTTAGTTGTTCTATCGGTCCATCATGTACAGCGTCAGCAGTGTTTCTTTACAGCAATGGTGCGAGGTATCCGGCCCAGCGCGATACGGCTTCGGGGCTGTGCAGCAAGTCGTTGCGCACCTCGATGAGCACTGAATCCAGGCCCCGGGCATCGCCGTGTACCGGCACGGTCATGTCGCCCAGTGGGTCAATTCTGTACGGCTGATTGCCGGCCACGTTCAACGGATGTTGCTCCAGACCGTCGAGCAGACGCTGGGCATACACCTTGGCCTGACCGAACAGCACGCCGACCTCCACCGTTCGCGGCTGGCCGTAATACACCGGCGTGAAACTGTGAATTCCCACCACCCGTACCGGTTGGCCCAGCGCAATCCGCTCGTCGATCAACATTTGCAAGCGCGTGTGAAACGGTTTGAACAGTGCCTGACGCCGGTATTCGCGAGTGGCTTCGTCCAGCTCGCGGTTACCCGGCACCTGATAAATCTCACTTTGCGCCGGAATGCTGTCCCGGGCGTGCCGTGGCCGATTCAGGTCGATCAACAGACGTGAATAGTTGGCGCTCAACAGCGTTGCACCGAGTGTTTGCGATAACTGCTCGGCCAGTTGCAATGCGCCGATGTCCCAGGCGATGTGTTCACGCGCGGCGATATCGTCCAGGCCCAGGTTGTTTAGGGCCGCGGGGATGTAATGGCTGGCGTGCTCGCACACCAGGATCACCGGATGCGTCGAGTCGGCGCGGCTCAGGTTGTAGACCGGTCGGGTATACAACCCAAGCTCGGCGGGCTCAGTACAGGCGTGCATAGTGCTCACACAGGTCAGCGGGCGAGAGCTGTTCCGTCAGCGCCAGTTCCTCGGTTTTAAGGGCGTGATACGTGTCGAGCAACGGCTTGGGCAGCCATTCATTGAAGGCTGCACTGTCGCGCAGGCAATCCAGCGCCTGGGCCAGCGAGGCGGGCAGGGCAACGATACCCCGGGCCTTGCGTTGCTCGTCGTTGAGTGAATCGGGAATGTCATCGGTGATCGCGTTCAGCGCCAGACGCTGTTCGATCCCCAAGCGGCCGGCGATCAGCAGTGCAGCCATTGCCAGGTGCGGCGAGGCGGTGGCGTCCATCGCCCGGAATTCAAGGTTGAACTGTGTGGCCACGGATTTGCCGCCCAGTGTCACGGTCGGGCAGATACGCAACGCCGCTTCACGGTTCTGCTGGCCAAGGCACGCATAGGACGCGCTCCAGTGGTGCGGCTGCAAGCGCTCATACGACACCGGGGTTGGCGCGGTGAACGCACACAGCGCCGGCAAATAATGCACAACCCCCGCCGCCCAATGCTGGCCGAGGGTCGACAAGCCGTTGCGGGTGCCGGCGTCGTAGAGCATTGGCTGACCGGCCAGGTCGAGCAGGCTGACGTGCAGGTGCACGCCGTTGCACACCGCGTCCGCCGAGGTCTTCGGTGCGAAACTCAGGTCCAGGCCCATCTGCCGGGCGATCTCGCGGGTGATTTCGCGCACGTTGACCGCACGATCCGCGGCGGCGACACCCAGGGTCGGCCGACAGGTGATTTCGTATTGGTGCTTGCCGTATTCGGGCAGGAACATTTCCGGCTCGACGCCACCGGCGCGCAAGGCGCTGAGCAGCCAGCCGCCGAATTCGGCGCCCTGACGCTGGGCTTCGAGGGAAAACGCCAGATGTTCGACAAAACCGGCGTGCAGATTGAACTCGTGTTCAAACGCGGCGTTGACCTGCAAACCCAACTGGTCGCGATAACGTTCCACCTCATCACGCAGCAGCGTACGCGGGCAGGCCCCCCACGGACGGCCATCGGTTTCGCGGATGTCGCCGTGAATGAAATCCAGCGCCGGTGCGTCGGCATCCGGGCCGTTGCCGACAATCACGCGGCTGGCCAGATCCGGGATCAAACGCAGGTCGCCATAGGCGCCCCATGGATTGGTCGAGGCGATGATGTCCTGAGGTGTCAAGGCGCTGTTGGCGGGCACCCAGCCACAACCGGCGGCCTGGTAGTGCTCAAGTTCGTCGGTGGGGAACGAGCGGCCACGGGTGATGCCGATCAGGTCAGTGGTGACGATAGTGGTCATCGGCAGCGGTGTCAGGCGGGGGCTCATGGCTGCATCTCCTGCAACCGGGCGAGCACGGTGTCGGTGTCGGTGATCCAGCAATACCCCTTGATCGCGTTCAGACAGGCGTGATGGCGCTCGGCGCTATAAGTGGCGCAGGCGTCTTCGACCAGGGTCACCAGATAGCCACGGTCGGCGGCATCGCGCACCGCCATGTCGACGCACTGGTCGGTAACGATACCGGCGATGATCAGATGGCGGGTTTGCAGATTGCGCAGCACATAGTCGATGTTGGTCGAGTTGAAGGCCCCGGAAGAGGTTTTCGGCAGGACGATTTCGTTTTCCACCGGGGTCAGGTCATCAATGATCCGCGCCTGTGAGCTGCCTTTGGGCAGGTGCATGTCCGAGAGCTTGTGGTCAAGCGAGCGGTCGCGGCCATCGGCGGTCAGACTTTCAATCAGGGTGTGCAGTACGTTCTGCCGCGTCTGACGAAAGGCACTGAGCAACCGGCGTTGATTGGGCACCACCTGCATGTGGGTGCGGGTCAGGAAGTACTCGGCGTCCGGGCCGTTCAGGTGCGGGTCGAACTGCGGTTCGAGCCAGGCACGCTGCATGTCCACCAGCAGCAACGCGGTGTGGTCAGTGACAAATGGCAAGTCCCGCGGCGAGCGGTGGGGAAGGCTGAACATCCTTATTTATCCTCCAGCAGGTGGGTGTTGAAGTCATTGCGCAGGGCATCGATGCCTTCCAGGCGATCGGCCAGATTCTCACTGCGCAGGGTCAGACAGGCTATCAGCGCTTCGACCTGAGCCAGTGCTGGCACCATGGTGTCGAACGGCGAAGCCGACTCCACCGGGGCGCTGATGATCAGGTCGGCCAGTTCGCGCAGCGGCGAGGCGTAGATGTCGGTGAACAGCACCACGCGCGCGTTATTGTTTTTTGCTGCGCTAGCGACGCGCAGGGCTTGGGTCTGGTAGCGGCGATAGTCGAACACCAGCACGACGTCCTGGCGCTGCAGATCGAACAGGCGATCGGGCAGTTGCGCATTGTCATCCAGGGCAAAGCAACCAGGGCGCAGCAGGCGCAGGTGATTGAGCAGGTAGTTCGCCATCAGGCTGCTGAAGCGCCCGCCAAAGCAGTACACCTGATGCCGAACGTCGAGCAGCCAGTCCGTGAGAATGCGCACATCTTCGGGTTGAGTCAGCGATTGGGTTTCGACCAGCAGACGATGACTGTCGCTCAGGTAGTGGCTCCAGGCGTCATCCTTGTTCTGGTGCGCGCGGGGTTGCAACAGGGTGCGCGGCGAGCGCAGACGATGATCCATGTCGCTGAGCAGCGCATCCTGGAATTGGGCATAACCGCCGAAGCCGAGTTTCTTTACCAGGCGCACAATGGTCGGGTCGCTGACACCGGCATGCTCGGCCAGTCGTGCCATGGGCCCCAGGCCGTTGCGCGGGTACTGATCAAGCAAGGCGCGAACGACTTTGCGCTCCGACGGCGTGAGATCGAGGTCGGGGTCGGTGATCAGGTCTCTGAGAGGGGGCATCCTGGCTCCTGCTGGATGAAGGTGTCGAATTTGCTTCACAATTCGCTAAAACAGTATTTATGTAACTTACGCTACATGTCTAGTGAATTTTTTATCCTGTTGAAACGGCCCCAAAACAGGGCAGGATGCCCGTGTAACAAGGGCTACACGGAAGTCGACGTGTCTTGTAGTCCATTGCCCGTGGAGGTGTCAGATATTGCCACTTTCCCAGTGTCGGCGGGTATCGCGGTATTTCATCGGGCAGCCCTGGAGCCCTTTATTTACGGCACAATTGCCAACACTTCGGCATCAGGCCGTTGATTTCATGGTGCTCGACAGAGGAATTCATTGTGCAGACCACCCGTTTGACACTGATTTGCCATGCGCGAACCGTCTCACAGAAATTGGCGCGTTTTCCTACGAATGAGCCTGTTGAAAATATCCGGTCAGCGTCTGATGCGTTGGCCTCACGTTTCAGTTCCGCCCGCCGTTTGATTTGCGGCCCTGAATTGCGCACCCGACAGACGGCGGCGTGGTTCGGCGCGGATGCGCAAGTTGACGAGGTGCTGCGTGACTGTGACTGGGGGCGCTGGCACGGCCAGTCGATCAAGGACCTGCAACTTAAACAGGAACAAGCGCTGTACGCCTGGCTCCAGGACCCACACGCCACGCCCCACGGTGGTGAGTCGGTTGCGCATCTGTGTGAGCGAGTGGCGGCATGGCTGGTCAGTTTGCAAACCACGCCGGGACACGTCGTGGCAGTGACCCATCCGTTTATCATCCGCGCCGCGTTGATCCAGATGATGCGCGGCTCGGCCTTTCATGACATCGATGTCGAGCCACTGTCAGTGGTCGAACTGCGTTTCACCGAGCGCTGGCGCCTGCGTCTGCCCAGTCTCGATGATGGAGGCGCTGTCTGATGAAACGACTGCTGGTCATCGGCATTGGCGCTGGCAACCCGGACTACATCACGATGCAAGCGGTGAAGGCGCTGAATCGGGTGGATGTGTTCTTTTTGATGGACAAAAGCCAGAGCAAGGACAAGTTGATGGATCTGCGCCGCGAGATCTGCGAGCGCTACATCACGGATCCCGCCTACCGCTTCGCCCAAGTCCACAGCCCGGAGCGTGAGCGTGGCGACGCGGACTACGCCACCAACATTGATGATTTGAACCGGGCGAAGCAGCAAATCTTTGCACGGCTGATCAATCAAGAGCTGGTTGACGGCCAGTGCGGCGGTTTTCTGGTGTGGGGCGATCCGGCATTGTACGACAGTACCGTTCGTATCCTGCGGGCGCTTCTGGCGTGCGGTGCCTGTGAGTTCGAGTTCGAAGTGATTCCCGGCATCACCAGCGTTCAGGCATTGGCAGCGCAGCACAAAGTGCCGTTGAACACAATTGGTCGCTCGATTGAAATCTCCACGGGCCGGCGTTTGGCGGCAGGGCAGGTGAGTGATGCGGACAGTCTGGTGGTCATGCTTGATGCCGAAGATGCCTACCACCGGGTAGCCGATCCGCAGACCGAGATTTACTGGGGGGCTTACCTGGGAACGCCGGATGAAATTCTCATCAGCGGCAAACTCGGGGAGGTCGCGGATCAAATCGAGCAGGTGCGCAAGGCCGCGCGGGCTGAGCATGGGTGGATCATGGATACGTATTTGCTGCGCAAGCCTTAGAGCTTTGCTGGCGGGGCTGACCCGCTGTCGCTCGCGAAAACGGTGTGTCAGTCGCCGGAGATGTTGGCTGGCCGGACGCCTTCGCGAGCAAGCCCGCTCCCACAGGGGGATGGTGGTGGATACGAGATTTGGGTCTGTCGCCGATCCAGGGTGGGAGACAGCGAGCGGATGTCGTGGATCCGCCCGCTGTCTGTATTGCTCTTTATGCGCGTTGCAGTGCCAGAGCGACGCCTTGGCCGCCTCCGATGCACAGGGTCGCCAGACCCTTTTTCGCATCACGCTTGATCATTTCGTGCAGCAAGGTCACCAGTACGCGGCAACCCGAGGCGCCGATCGGGTGACCCAAGGCGATGGCGCCGCCGTTGACGTTGACCTTGTCCAGATCCCATTGCAGATCCTTGGCCACCGCCAGCGATTGTGCGGCGAACGCTTCGTTGGCTTCGATCAAATCCAGTTGCTCAATCGACCAGCCCGCCTTGTCCAGGCAGCGGCGGGTGGCTGAGACCGGGCCGATGCCCATGATCGCCGGGTCAACACCGGCGTTGGCGTAAGCGGCGATGGTCGCCAGCACGGGCAGGCCGAGCGCTTTGGCTTTTTCGGCGCTCATCAGGATCACGGCGGCCGCGCCGTCGTTGAGCGATGAAGCATTGCCGGCGGTGACGCTGCCGTCCTTTTTGAAGGCCGGACGCAGTTTCGCCAGGGATTGGGCAGTGGTTTCGCCGCGTGGCTGTTCATCAACCTTGAACGCGACCGGATCGCCCTTGCGCTGCGGAATCAGGATCGGGGTGATTTCATCAACGAATCGCCCAGCCTCGATGGCTGCGGCTGCTTTTTGCTGCGAGGCGGCCGCGAAGGCGTCCTGCTGTTCGCGGCTGATGTCGTATTTGTCGACCAGATTCTCGGCAGTGATGCCCATGTGGTAATCGTTGAACGCATCCCACAGGCCATCGCTGATCATGGTGTCGACGATTTGCGCATGACCCATGCGTAGACCGGTGCGTGCGCCCGGCATCACGTAGTTGGACAGGCTCATGTTCTCCTGGCCACCGGCAATGATCACCTCAGCGTCGCCGCAACGGATGGCCTGTGCGCCGAGGTGCAGGGCCTTGAGGCCTGAGCCGCAGACCTTGTTCAGGGTCATGGCCGGCACGGCGTGATGCAAGCCAGCCTTGATTGCCGCCTGACGCGCCGGGTTTTGGCCGGCGCCGGCCGTCAGCACCTGGCCCATGATCACTTCATCAACCTGCGCCCCGTCCAGCCCGGTCTGTTCGAGCAACTGGCGGATCACCGCCGCGCCCAGATCAACCGCGCTAACGCTGGCCAGAGAGCCCTGGAAACTGCCGATCGCGGTACGCGTGGCGGCAACAATGACGACGTCTTGCATTTTCGAATTCCTCACTGGGCAGCGAACTGCATTTGCGGTACGTGGTCAGGCACGATCAGTTTACCGGCGGTTTTGGCGACGATCTCTTCGACGCTGACGCCCGGCGCACGTTCTTTGAGAATGAACGCACCGTTCTCGATTTCGAGATAGGCGAGGTCGGTCAGCACCCGCTTGATGCACCCGGCACCGGTGAGTGGCAGGCTGCACTTGGACAGCAGTTTGGACTCACCGTCCTTGGAGGCGTGAGTCATGATGACGATGATGTTGTCTGCGCCCGCCACCAGGTCCATGGCGCCGCCCATGCCCTTGACCAGTTTGCCGGGAATCATCCACGAGGCGATGTTGCCTTCAACGTCCACTTCGAACGCGCCCAGAACGGTCAGATCGACATGACCGCCGCGGATCATCGCAAAGGATTCGGCGGAGTTGAAGATCGACGCGCCAATGCGCGCGGTCACGGTTTGTTTGCCAGCGTTGATCATGTCGGCGTCGATGGTTTCTTCTGTCGGAAAAGGTCCCATGCCGAGCAGGCCGTTTTCCGATTGCAGCATGACTTCCATGCCTTCGGGGATGTAGTTGGCGACCAGGGTCGGAATGCCGATGCCAAGGTTCACGTAGTAGCCGTCCTGCATTTCGCGGGCGACGCGCTGAGCCATTTGTTCGCGGGAAAGTGCCATGTTTTTATTCTCCGTCAGCCTGGATTATTTGCGGATGGTGCGCTGTTCGATGCGCTTTTCGAACGTGCCGCAAATGACCCGGTCGACGTAGATGCCCGGGGTGTGGATATGGGCGGGGTCCAGTTCGCCGGGTTCGACGATTTCTTCGACTTCGACCACGGTGATCTTGCCGGCAGTGGCGGCCAGCGGGTTGAAGTTCTGCGCGGTGTGGCGGTAGATGACGTTACCGAAATGGTCGGCTTTCCAGCCTTTGACGATGGCGAAGTCGCCGGTGATGGACTCTTCCATCAGGTACTTGCGACCGTTGAATTCACGCACCTCCTTGCCTTCGGCCACCGGCGTGCCGACGCCCGTGGCGGTGAAGAAGGCCGGAATGCCGGCGCCGCCTGCGCGCATTTTTTCGGCGAGAGTGCCTTGCGGGGTCAGGATGACTTCAATTTCGCCTTTGAGCAGTTGCTCTTCGAACAGCTTGTTTTCGCCGACGTAGGAGGCAACGACTTTGCTGATCTGGCGGTCGGTCAGCAGTACGCCGAGACCAAAGCCATCGACGCCGCAGTTGTTGGACACGACGGTGAGGTCGCGGGTGCCTTTGCGCTTGATCTCGGCGATCAGGTTTTCCGGAATGCCACACAGACCAAAGCCGCCGGCGATGACGGTCATGCCGTCCTCAAGCCCGGCCAGGGCTTCCTCGTAGGAACTCACGCGCTTGTCGAAACCTGCCATATGCACCTCTTTTATTATTTGCGGGCGGCTGGCTAGCCGAATGACTGGAGTGTCTCGCTGAAGGATATATTTGTTAAGTTGATTTTTAAGGTTGATTGATTGATAAAGATCAATAATCCATTGGATTCTGATACGGAAGCATAGCGTTCATGACCATCAAGCAGATCCGCGCCTTCCTCGCCGTGGCCCAAAGCCTGAGTTTTGCCGTCGCCTGCGAGCGGTTGCACCTGTCGCAATCGGCGCTGAGCCTGACCATCAAAGCCCTGGAAGAGGGGCTCGGTGGGCGTCTGTTCAGCCGCAACACCCGCAATGTGGCGCTGACGCCGGAGGGTGAATCCCTGCTGCCGCTGGCCCGGCGTCTGATTGCCGACTGGGACAACGCCGAAGACGAAATGCGCCAACGCTTCAGCCTGCAACGCGGGCGAGTCACGCTGGCGGCGATGCCATCGTTTGCCGGAAATCTGCTGCCGCCTATCCTCAAGACCTTTCGGGCGCGGTATCCGAACGTCAGCGTCACGGTCAACGACGTGATCAACGAGCAAGTATTGGAAATGGTCCGCGACCGGCAAGTGGAGTTGGGCGTGGCGTTCGAACCGATGCAGAACACCTCGATGACATTTACACCGCTCTATATGGATCGGTTTGTGGCGGTGGTCTCGCAGGAGTCACCGCTGGCCGCACGCACCGAGATTGACTGGCAGACCTTGTTGCTCGAGCCGTTCATTACCTTGCAGCGGCCGTCGACCGTGCGGGTGATGCTCGAAGAACATTTGCAGGCTCGCGGCATGAAGCTACCGGTGGAATTCGAAAGCCATCAACTGTCGACGGTCGGGCGGATGGTTGCCAGTGGGCTGGGAGTCAGTGCGGTGCCGGCGTTGTGTGCCGAGCAGATGCAGGAACTGGGGGCCCGGTGCCTGACGTTGAATGACTCGGTGGAACGGGCGATTGGCGTTTTGACCGAACCGGGCAATGAACTGTCGGCGGCGGCGCAGGCGTTGTTCGATATTTTGAGGGAAAAATACTGACCCTGTGGAAGCGGGCTGTGCGTGTTCAGGTGGTCAGGCGCTGTGTCAGTAGGGGCAAAAGTTGCTCGCACGACCCTTCAACCTTCAGATCCAGTAATTCATCCGCCCGGGTCTTGCCCAGGTTGATCGCCAGCAAGGGCTTGCCGCGATCCGCGATGACCCGGCACAGGCGAAACGCCGAATAGGCCATCAACGAAGAACCCACCACGAGCATTCCTGCCGCATTTTGCGCCGCTGTCATGGCCCGTTCCGCCGTGTGTTGCGCGACGTTCTCACCGAAAAACACCACGTCCGGTTTCATCCGCTCTCCTGCGCAATGAGGGCATAGCGGTACCTGAAAACGTGCTTCGAACGCCGGGTCGAGCAGGGTATCGCCGTCCGGCGCCTGCACCGCATCGACGCCGGCCAGGTACGGGTTGTGCATTTCCATCAACCGCTGTATCGCATCGCGCTCACTTCGCTGTCCGCAATCGAGGCACAGCACCCGATGCAAGCTGCCGTGCAATTCGATGACGTCAGGACTGCCGGCCTGATCGTGCAAGGTGTCGACATTCTGCGTAATCAAGCCGCTGATCCGCCCCTGCGTCTGCAAATGGGCCAGCGCTTCGTGCGCCGCATTCGGTCGCGCCTGGCGCACGCGCGGCCAGCCGAGCATCGCCCGCGCCCAATAGCGGCGGCGTGATTCTGGGGCGGCGAGAAATTCCTGATACATCATCGGCTGGCGTCCACGGCGCACACCGTCACTGTCGCGGTAATCCGGGATACCCGACGGCGTGCTGATGCCGGCGCCGGTCAGTACCAGAAAGTCGCCTTCGGCCATCGCCTGTTGCAGCGTGTCGAAGTGTTCGCGGATCGGGCTGTCGAGCATGGTCAGCGCTCCGGGGAGGACGGTGCCAGCAGGTTAGCACGCGATACGCGCTGCTTACTTGCGCGCCTCCAGAATCAGGTTGAACGGCGTTTGCGTCGCTCGCCGGAACCGCTTGAAGCCAGCCTCGGCAAACACTTTGCGCAGACGCACTTCACCGGCCTGCGCACCGAGGCCCAGGCCAACCTCCTGGGACAGGGAGTTCGGGGTGCAAATGAACGTCGATGCGGCATAAAACAAACGCCCGACCGCGTTGATGTTGTCGTCCAGCGTGTCATTGGCAAACGGTTCGACCAGTAACACCGTGCCGTCGTCTTTTAACGCGTCGTAGGCATGGCGTGCGGCGCCGACCGGGTCGCCCATGTCGTGCAGGCAGTCGAAATAGCAGATCAGGTCGTAGTCATTGCCAGGGTAACTTTTTGCCGAGCCCTCGAAGAATTTCGCCCGGCTGCTGACACCACCTTCTTCGGCGCGTTGGGAGGCGACGGTGATCGACGGTGCGTGATAGTCGTAGCCGACGAAGCGCGAATTGGGAAACGCCTGAGCCATGATCACCGTCGAGGCGCCGTGGCCGCAGCCGATGTCGGCGACTTTCGCACCGGTCTCGAGTTTGGGGACCACACCGTCCAGGGCCGGTAACCATTCGGCGATCAAGTGACCTTTATAGCCGGGGCGGAAGAAGCGTTCCGTGCCGGTGAACATGCACGGATGATGATCACCCCAGGGCAGGGCGCCGTTACTGCGCATGGCTTTGACCAGTTTGTCCTTGTCATGGAAAAACGACGCTACCACCCCGAGGCCGCCAGCGATGTACACCGGCGAGTCTTCGACAGCCAGCGCCTGGGCCTGTTCTTCCGGTAAGCGGAACTGGCCGTCGTGGTGCTCCATGTAGCCGGAGGCGGCGTGCGCGCTGAGCCATTCGCGTACCAGACGCGGGTTGCAGCGGGTTTTTGTGGCGAGGGTTTCGGGGCTGATCGGCTGACTGTCGGCCATCGCCCGGTAGAGCCCGAGTTCTTCGCCGACGATGACATTGGCCAGCATCGCCGCGCCGCCCATGTCGTTGACCAGTTTGCCCATGAAGTCGTTGAGTCGGGCCTCGTCCATCAGGTGTGCTCCTGAAACAGGATCACAGTCCGGCGGCGTTGAGGGTCGAGGCATGCGCCACCGGGCGGTGGTCATGGAAACGGGCAGGGCACAGCCTGAGTCCTGCGTCCCCCTCGACTGGGTACTGTTTGAGTCTAGCTGCGTTTGCGAGACTGACACTGAACAAACAGGTCGGTTAATGGTTGGGGTGAGGGCAGTGACCGACGTCGCCTGATTCAGGTCTCGGTCAACCACCGGGGAGGGTACGGGTGTTGGCGGTAGAAATGGCGGAGTTGTTCACTGTCACGTTCGAACCAATGGTTCAGCCATTGGCAATAGTGCGTTTGCGCCGATGCTTGCAACGCCGGTTGGCGAAGGCAATCGAACACGGCTTGCGCTGCCTGCATGCCCGTCATCAAGGCTTTGAGTACGCCATGTGAAGAGGCCGGATCGAGCACGCTGGCGGCATCGCCCACCATGAAATATCCGGTGCCGGCCGCTGCGGTGCTGATCCGCCAGGTCACGTCGGCACCGCGAATCGGGCCGATAGGTGGCAGTGTTTGCAGTGCCTGGGGAAGCATTCGGCTAACGTCTTTTTGTGGGGCTGAACGGGGTGTTTCGAAGTCCAGGTGTGTCCAGTGCAGCCGTTGTTTCTGGACTTGCGCAATCCATGTCCAGCCTGTGGCATGGGCCAGCAAGTGCGGCGCGGTTTCATAAGGCGCGATACAGCCTTGCAGATAGCCGTAGCGAGCCACCATTGGCGGTGAACACACTTGGGTTTTGAGGTGGAGCTGGCGACTCAACCAACTCGCTGCTCCGCTGGCATCGATCAGGCAGGAGGTAGAAAACGGCCCGTGAGTGGTAGTCAGCCCAACGATGCGATTGTCCTGTTTGAGGACGTGCCGGGCCTGACATGGTTGGTGCACAGTCACCCCGAGCTCTTCGGCCTGGCGCAACAATGTCGCATCCAGTTGCGCTCTGGCCATTTGAAAACCCCGCCATGGACCGTGTTCATCGCTACCCAAAGCGTGGAAACGCGCCGGCCCGTTCCATTGCACCCAGTGGCCGGCAAAGCGCATGGCTTGCTGATGTAACAACAGCGTATTCACGCCCAGTTGTTGCAGAAGCGGTTCAATGCCCGGGTGCAGTCTCTCACCGGGGCGAAACCTTGGGAAGCGCTGACGTTCGATCAGTGCCACACGCAAGCCGCGCTGGGCGCAACTGATTGCTGCGGCACATCCAGCAGGGCCGGCGCCGACCACTACCACATCAAAGCATTTCAACAGCAATCTGCCATGGCGTGTCTTCGCGCTTGATCAGGATTGCTTCGGCGCTGACGAGGAAAGTCACCTGCTGCTTGACCTCGACATTGCGCAACTTGAAGTCACCTTCCGGCGTCCAGATAGCGCCGCGTTCAAACATCAAGTAGCGATGAATCCAGCCGTGAAGCGTGATGCCGGTTTGCTGCTGCGCGGCGTCCACTTCGCCATTGGGCTGCTTTACTTCGAGGAAGGACAACACCGGCCACCTGTTGCGCAGCGGTTTGTCATTGGCGGCGCCGAGCACGGTGTACACCCGATACATCGACAGTACGCGGTTTTCATACGCCGATTGTGAGGTGCTGCCGGTCTGTTGCACGCAGAAGCGGTGATCGAGGGCCACTTGTGTGTAATCGGCATGGGCGTAGGCACGGTACTGAACGATCACACGATCCTCGTGCGGTATCAGCCGGGGGGGTGGCTGGTTATCCCAGGCCATGCCACCCTCCTGGCCGATTTCCTGATCGGTCAGTGGGATAACGGTGTGCAGGCTTGAGCGCGGCTCGAAGATACGCGCCGAATCTGGCGCCACCCCTGGCCAGAAAGAGCCCAGAGCCGCACAGATTTTGGCGTCTTCGGGAAAAGGGCTCGCCATCTGATAACCGGCGAGGATGTTGATCCAGGCATCGTCCGCGCCACGCTGGCGAACCCAGCCTACTTCCCATCCAGGGCCGAAAACCCCGGCCGCGCCATCGGGCAGCGAGGTTGGGCGCGAGACGGCGGACGCTGTCTGGCGCGGGTGCGAAGACCCTGTTTCAGTCGGCAGGGCAACAATCGCCGTAACACCGCGGTCCAGCGGTGAGAACACCTGGTCTTTCAAGTCCAGATTGGCGCAGTAACGGACGTTGGATAACGCCTCCAGTCGAGCGTGCCAGATATCCGGTGCGGGGAAGACGGGTTGCTCATCCGCCCAGTGCAACAGCTTGCGCTGGGTGCACAGCGGGAAAAAATCCGGAGGGCCGATCACCGAATACGCCGCCACCGTTGGCAAAAGCTTCTCGAGAACCTCGCATCGCGCTCGAACCCAGCCATCCGCCGTACCGTCGTGGTAGTGCAGTGCTTGATACCCGCCCAGACGAACCCGTTCTTCCACACCTTCGTGGTCGTTCAGGTCGACGATGCTGCCGTCCGCTTCGACCTTGTGACGACCATGCACCATGCCGGAGGTGTTGGGCGGCAGCAGAAAGGACAGCGGCTGCCCCTCAAATTCGACCGGCTCGACCAGTCGGGGCCTGACCTGTGGCAGCAGCAGGCCGGATCCCAGATCCGTGGTGTTCGCCCAGTCGGCCAGCCCCTCGGTGATGACAAAGGGCGGCCGACTGATCTCGGGTTCCTGCCAACCGGTGCCGGTGTGACGCAAATGAATGTGCCGCAGTTTTTCGTTGATCTGATGGTTGTCCAGCCTCAACGTCAAATCCATGTCGGCCAGACACTCCGGGCCATTGAATACCTTGTGCAACGGCACCCAGAAGTCCAGCCCGGGGTCGACATCCGCCTGGAAGTCCATCGGCCCGAAGCGCTCGGCGTCGCCCTTGAGTTGCATGGCGATGTAGGCGCTGTAGCGTACAGGCATTACCCGGATGCCATGTGCGTCTTCATGCACGGAAGGCATAAAGCTGCGCAATCTGGCGTCATAAAGCGCGGGGTCGGTGCCCACACGGGCAATGCCCGTGCGAGAGAAGCACAGGTCTGCATGCTCGCCTTTGACGGTGTCGCCAGCGCAGCGATATTCACTGGCAAACGCGACTAGCGCCAATGGCGCACCCTGAGCCCGCTGTTGCAGGTCATCGAGTGTTGGCGGGCGGATGCCGTAGACATAGTCCAGAACGCTCTCAACTTCGCCTGCGGTTGGAAAAATCTGCAGCGCTTTTCCGGTTTCGTCGAGCGTGACTTGTGGCGAGGCCAGTGCGTGATAAAGCAGGCTGCGGGCCGGTGCCGCAGCTTCAATCGCACGACTGCCGCCAGAGGAGAAATCCGCAAAGCCGGCCAGCGAGCGGTCGACGGTCAGTGGTTTTTTCAGTTCGGCATCCAGCGGCACGGCGAGAATATCCAGGCCATGCGCCAGCATCAGCGAATGCCAGCCACCTGGCGCCAGACGTGTACACACTTGGGTGACGGATTCCAGCAGTGTCATGGTGCCTCCCGGTAAGTTTGTGCCGCACCGCCACCCAGACGTTCACCGTCGAGGGCGATCAGGCAGGCCTCGTCACCGTTGCCTTGGCCTTCAGGAAAGGTGGCGCGGTGATGCAGGTGCCGAGCTAGCCAATCGAGACGCCGTGACATCGCTTCAGTCCATTGCGAAGGTGATTGAGCATCAGAAACCGATCCTTGAATGCTGGCAAGGCCGAAGGTGTTTCAATGCCTTGACAGATTCCCACCACTCATCGGCAAAGCCCCTGTTTTGCTGGCTTGCCGGACGATCGGCAAAGACGTCGGACAGGCTCGGCGCGATAGTAGTCGAGCCGGGCGGCTGTAGGCCCTGCCAATGAATCCGAACAACAATAAGAACGCGAGGTTGCCATGCCGAAATTCGTGATTGAACGCGAGATTCCAGGGGCCGGTAAGCTGTCGGAGCAAGAACTCAAAGCCGTGTCGCAAACGTCCTGTCAGGCGTTGCGCGAACTCGGGCCTCAGGTGCAGTGGCTGCAAAGCTATGTCACGGCCGACAAAATCTACTGCGTGTACATCGCCCCCGATGAAGCACAGGTGCGCGAGCACGCCAGGCTCGGTGGATTCCCGGCCAACAGCGTGGCGCGGGTAGTGACGGTTATCGACCCGACCACCGCCGAATGATGCCGGTACTCACTTCTAGCGGAGTTCGACTTCATGGGTAGCCCGATTGATCTGACTGCTTTGAAGGAACGCCAAAAAGTCGCTTGGGCCAGTGGTGATTACGCCGTGATCGGCACCACGTTGCAAATCGTTGGCGAGAACCTCGCTGAGGCCTGCGACCTGCGCTGCGATGAAGCCGTGCTGGATGTTGCTGCCGGCAACGGCAATGCGACGCTGGCGGCGGCACGCCGGGGCTGTCTGGTGACCTCGACCGATTACGTCGCGGCACTGCTTGAACGTGGACAGGATCGCGCCCGGGCCGAGCATCTGGAGGTGACGTTTGAGGTGGCCGACGCTGAAGCATTGCCGTTCGCCGACGGCAGTTTTGCCGCGGTGCTGTCGACATTCGGGGTCATGTTCGCTCCTGATCAAGCCAAGGCCGGCGCCGAACTGGCGCGGGTCTGTTGCCGGGGCGGGCGGATCGGCCTGGCGAACTGGACGCCGGAAGGCTTCGTTGGCCAAATGTTCAAAACCCTGGGCCGCCATCTGCCACCGCCAGCGATTGCCCAGTCGCCGTCAAACTGGGGCACGGAGGCGTGGCTGCACCAGCACTTCGATGATCACGATTTTGTGGTGCAGGTGACTCGCCGAACCTTCAATTTTCGCTATCGCTCGGCGGCGCACTTCATCGACATCTTTCGCCATTGGTATGGGCCGATGCACAAAGCGTTCGCAGCGCTGCCGCCGCAAAGCTGTCAGGCGCTGGAGAGTGATCTGGCGGATTTGCTCAACCGGTCGAATCGGGCGGGGGAGGACTCGCTGGTGGTGCCGAGTGAGTATCTGGAAGTGGTCATTACCAAACGCTAGTCCGCGTTCAAGCGACTTCCCCTGTGGGAGCGTGCTTGCTTGCGAATACGGTAAATCAGTCGAAACATCTTGGACTGACCCACCACATCCGCGGGCAAGCCCGCGCCCACCGTGTGCAATGGCTTATTTCACAGGGGATCGATCCAGCCACTCCAGCGCCGTCCGCCAGATACAGATCCCCAGAAAGTAAGCCGACATCAGCAGCCACAAAGCCATCACCATCGGATTGATCACCGGGTGATTGAGCACCAGTGACAGGCTGCACAGCAGCCAGATTGCCGTCACCGCAATGTTGATCGGCATGAACCGGCGTACGCGAAACGGGTGCAGGAATTTCATCCGCGTCACCGTCAGCAGCGCCAGACCGATCACGGTCACCAAGGTGATCCACGGGCCGGGGCCGATTATGTAAAGGCACAGAGCAACCACATTCCACGCGGCGGGGAAACCGACGAAATAGTTGTCCTTGCTCTTCATGTTGACGTTGCAGAAACAGAACAGCGACGACACCAGAATCAGCGACACCGTCAGCAGCAGCGTGTAATCGGGCAGGGGAATATAGCGATAGATAAACAGTGCCGGAATGAAGACGTACGTCAGGTAATCGATCACCAGGTCAAGGATCGAACCGTCGAAGCTGGGCAACACTGATTGCACATTGACCTTGCGTGCGAGCGCGCCGTCGAGGCCGTCGACGATCAGCGCCACACCCAGCCACATCAGGCAATGGGTTGGCTGATTTTCCAGCAGCGCAAGGGTGGCCAGGAACGCGGTGACCACGCCGGTCGCGGTAAAACCATGGGCGCCCCAGGCCTTGAGCCTGGCAAGGTGGACGGTCGATATCACGGGGGCGTTCTCCAGAAAGTGAAGCAAGCCGGGTACCACCCTCGGGCAAAGGGCGCCGGCAAACCGGGTCGGGGTTGCAGCTATCGACCGGTCTGGCCGGGATAAGGTTCACCCTCCTTGAATCTTAGCTGGCCGCGGAAAAAATACGCGGGCGAAATCTGCCAGCGTATTTGGCAGCAGCCCAACGGTGTTGGCGCAATGGCCGCAGCGGTCTATCGTTGCCAGACGCAGTCAATCCCTATGCCTGAGGACGACGTCATGAACACCAGTGATTTGCTTGAACAACTGCTGCGAGGCCGAGCCTCGGCGGGACAACAAAGTGGCACCTCGGCCGATGATGGTCTGGGTGGCCTCGGTGGGTTGCTGGGCGGTCTGCTTGGCGGCGCGGACTCCTCGGGTACCCGCGCAGGCTCAGCGGCCGGTGGGCTTGGCGGGTTGGGCGGTTTGCTCGGTGGCTTGCTGGGGAGCGGTGGCGCTGGTGGTTTGGGCGGCGCATTGGGTGGCGCGCTGGGTGCAGGGGGCGGTACTCAAAGCCGTTCCGGCGGCACCCGTTACGCTGCGCTGGCGTCGCTGGGGATGATGGCGTACCAGGCGTATCAAGCCTGGCAACGCAGCCAGGCCAGCGCCGCGCCATCACAAACGCCACAAACGGCCAACCTGCTCGCCGGGCCAGACATTGAAGAGCACAGCCATGCCGTGCTCCGCGCACTGATCGCGGCAGCCAAGGCTGACGGGCGCATCGACGAAGCTGAAAAACGAATGATCCGCAGCGAAATCGGCAAACACACCGATGATCCGCAATTGCAGCAATGGCTGGATGCCGAAGTCGCCAAACCACTGGATGCCGCTGAAGTGGCCCAGTCAGCGCAGGGCGATCCGGCAGTGGCCGCCGAAATGTACCTGGCCAGCGTGATGCTGGTGGACGATCAGCAAGACGCCGAACGCCGTTATCTGGACGAACTGGCGGCGGCGTTGCAGATCGATCCCGATTTGCAGGTGCACCTGGAGCAGCAGGCCAAGGGTGTGGCCTGACGCACAATCAATAGACCAAAGCCAAATCCGGTCCCGCCCAGATGCATAAACGGGGCGGCATGAAGCAACGATCAGGTGTCGCGCAGCAAGTCGTGGGCGTTGAGCAGTTCGAAAGCGATTTGCGGGTGATTCTCCAACCCCCGGCGAATCGCCGCCGGGATTGCCTGCCGGGTCTTGCGGCACAGGCCGGGTAATTCATCGATGTGAATGGCGATGCCGCGCATGGTCCGCACTTCGTTGAAACCGGGCACGACCTCGACGCGGATACCCAGTTGCTCATACATGCGTTGTTGCAGGTGCTTTAGATCGGCAAGGTCTTTGAGCCTTTCCAGACGCGCGAGCAAGCGTTTTTCTTCCTCGCGGGTCAGGCGCAGGATGCGCAAATCCGAGCCGGGCGTCTCCAGCAACGGATCGCGCCCGCAAATGCAGGCGCCGGGCGGGCAGGGTGAGCGCAAAGGCGCAGAAGTCGTCATGGCCTCCATCATAGAGGCCGGCGGACAATTTTGCCTATGCGCTGTCAGGTGCCATCCATCGGCCGTTTCATCCCTGGCAGCTACTGATTCAGGCCTTCGTAATGCACCAGAATCGCGTTGGCGAGGTCTTCATCGCTGGCGTTGATGCCTGGATTGTCCTGGCGAACCTGTTGCAGCACCGACTCAAGATAAACCCCACGAATGGCCCCGCCACTGGCGACAAATGCAGACAAGTCGTCACGGGCCGGAATCACCATTTTGTGATCCTTGAAGGTCGAGTACAGCGACGCGGAGACACCTGCCGAGGTGGCGACATCACCCGCATCAACGCGGGCCAGCGCCGAACCGACGGGCAGGCACAAAAGTAAAGAAGAAATGAGGACTGACTTGCGCATGACGGTATTCCTCCACAAGCGCGAAGCAAAAGGGAAGTACTACATAGTGTGAGAGGGGCGCAGTGGGAGGGAGTTCCGTGCGGTGAACAATCCTGAGCGTTTGCCAGTGTTTTTCATCGGCCTCGTCAGTTGGCAGCGTGCTGGCTGCATTCGCGCGCAAATAGGCTTAACTCAAACCCTGACGAGCGCATTTACGCGTGCCCGGGGAGGACTGGAAAGTGTCGATCAAACTGCGTTTGGTGTTGCTGATTGCGACCAGCCTGCTGACAGCCTTGATCGTGAGTCTGGTCAGTTACATCGGCAACCTGCGAATGGCGTCGGCGGTCAGCGACAATGCCGTCAGCATGAGTGCGCTGCGTAACCACATGGAGGCCGACATGATGCACGACGCTCTGCGCGCCGATGTCTATTCGGCAATGCTGGTGGGGTTGGGCAAAAGTGCCGACACGGCGGCCGAAGTGCGCGATTCGATCAATGAACATGCCGGGCATTTTCGTGAGGTGCTCGATGAGAACCTCAAATTGCCGATCAACCCGACCCTGCGTAGCGCACTGGAGCAGGTCAAACCGAGTCTCGATACGTACATCAACGCGGGTGAGCGGATTGTCGGGTTGGCGCTCGACAGCCCGGATGCGGCGCAGCAGGAACTCGGGACGTTCAACACGGCGTTCAGTCAGCTCGAAACGCAAATGGCGGCTTTAAGCGAGCTGATCGAAACCAATACCCGGCAGACCGCCGAGGGCACCGAGGCGGCGATCCGCAACGCCAATCTCGCGCTCGCAGCGGTGCTGGTTGCCAGTCTGTTGTTGCTGCTGGTGCAGGGGCGCTGGGTGATGTTGAGCATCACGGGGCCACTGAAATCCGCCAGCCGCATCGCCGAAAGTATCGCCCACGGCAACCTCAGCGAACCGATTGCCGAACCGACCGGCAAGGACGAGGCCAGTGCCTTGATCCGAACGCTGGCGACCATGCAGCGGGATCTACGCGACATGATCGATGTCGTGCGGCGCAACGCCCACGGCGTCAGCGGCATGAGCGCGAAGTTGAGCCACGGCTGTCATCAGGTCGCCGACAGCAGCCAGCAACAAAGTGTCGCCGCGGGGACCATGGCCGCAGCGGCCAGCCAGATGACCGCAAGCATCGAGGAAATCACTCGCCATGCCCAACGCGCACTGGGCATGGCCAATCAGGCCGAAGCCCTGGCCAAGGAGGGGGGTGGTGTGATTCATCAAGTGGTCAGTGACATGGACGACATCGCCCGCTCTGCGCAGCAGTCGGCGCAGGTCATCCGCACCCTGGATCAGGACTCCGAGGGCATCTTCAATATCATCCAGGTGATCAAGAGTATTGCCGATCAGACCAATCTGTTGGCGCTCAACGCCGCAATCGAAGCCGCTCGGGCAGGCGAACAGGGCAGGGGCTTTGCGGTGGTGGCTGACGAAGTGCGCAACCTTGCTGCCCGGACCAGCGCCTCCACCCAGGAAATCGCCACAATGGTTGCGCGCATCCAGCACAGCACCCGTGAGGCGGTCAGCAGCATGGAGGCCGGTGTGGCTCAGGTCGATAAGGGGATGGCGGTGACGGCCGATGTCGAGCGCGCGATCCGCGAGATCCTTGAGGCGACGTTGAGCACCACGCAACTGGTCAACGACATAACCCGCACCATTGGCGAGCAAAGCCAGGCCAGCAATGAGATTGCCCATCAAGTGGAAATGATTGCGGGAATGTCCGAGGGCAATAGCCGGGTGATCGGGCAAACCGCCGACACCACGGATGAACTGTCGACGCTGGCGGGACAATTGGCGCAGTCGGTGGATCGGTTTCGGTTATGACAGTGGGGTAGAGCCCTGCCCGTGAGGTGGCTGGACTGACGCCCTCGCGGGCAAGCCCGCTCCCACAGGGTTTTGCTGTGTCAACACGGGCGTATTCACAACATCAACACCTGAACGCCCGCGCCCCACCCACAATCACTGGCCCTCACCGGTGTCATGTTCAGTATCAGACGGCCGATAAGTCCCTGAGCGCAAAAGACTATCAAGTCAGGAACAGACGCCCGGGTTTGCCCTGACGTGATATTCTGCGCGCCAACTTGGTTTGACCTTATTCAGTTTGCTTGCCTTCGGGCGAGCTGACGGAATCCCTGTCGCTCAAGTAGCTGAAGCCAATAATGATAAAAAGTCAGTTCAGAAGGGACATTAACTGAGGTCGATGCAGCATGTCGGCCTTGTGTGCCCACCCGTCAAAATTGAAGTGTGCCGGAATCTGCGACGCCAGCCTGAGCGTCATCAAAGCGGATCGCATGCAGATAACAGCGGCGGGCGGAAGGCGTTTTATCATAGGTGCAACGGATGTTTAAGAAAGTGAACACAGCCTTGCTAGGGCTGGCTTTGTCGATGGGGCTGTCGTCCGCTCAGGCGGAAGAGGCAAAGAAAGTTGATGTGCTGTTGATCGGCGGCGGCATCATGAGCACCACGCTGGGTGTGTGGATCAACGAGCTGGAACCAAGCTGGTCGATGGAAATGGTCGAGCGTCTTGACGGCGTCGCCCTGGAAAGCTCCAACGGCTGGAACAACGCCGGTACCGGTCACTCGGCTCTGGCTGAGCTGAACTACACCCCGGAAGATGAAACCGGCAAAGTAGTGATTCCCAAAGCGGTCGAGATCAACGAAGCGTTCCAGATCTCCCGTCAGTTCTGGGCCTGGCAGGTTCAGCAAGGTGTTCTGAAGAACCCTCGTTCGTTCATCAACACCACGCCGCACATGAGCTTCGTGTGGGGCGATGACAACATCAAGTTCCTGAAAAAGCGCTACGAAGCCCTGCAAGCGAGCCCGCTGTTCGCCGGCATGCAGTACTCCGAAGACCCGGCTGTGATCAAGAAGTGGGTCCCGCTGATGATGGAAGGGCGTGACCCGAACCAGAAAATCGCGGCCACCTGGAGCCCGCTGGGTACCGACATGAACTTCGGTGAAATCACCCGCCAGTTCGCTGCGCACCTGCAGACCAAGCCTAACTTCGATCTGAAACTGTCGAGCGAAGTCGAGGACATTACCAAGAATGCCGATGGCACCTGGCGCGTCAGCTACAAAAACCTGAAAGACGGCACCAAAACCGAAACCGACGCCAAATTCGTGTTCATCGGCGCCGGCGGTGGTGCACTGCACCTGCTGCAGAAGTCGGGCATTCCAGAAGCCAAGGAGTATGGCGGCTTCCCGGTGGGTGGTTCGTTCCTCGTGACTGAAAACCCGACCATCGCCGAGCAACACTTGGCCAAGGCCTACGGTAAAGCGTCGGTTGGCTCTCCGCCAATGTCCGTGCCGCACCTGGACACCCGTGTCCTGGACGGCAAACGCGTCCTGCTGTTTGGCCCGTTCGCCACCTTCAGCACCAAGTTCCTGAAAGAAGGTTCGTACCTGGACCTGCTGACCAGCACCACGACCCACAACATCTGGCCGATGACCAAGGTCGGCATCAAGGAATACCCGCTGGTCGAGTACCTTGCTGGCCAACTGATGCTGTCGGATGAAGACCGCATGAACTCGCTGAAGGAATACTTCCCGAACGCCAAAGCCGAAGACTGGCGCCTGTGGCAAGCCGGCCAACGCGTGCAAATCATCAAGCGTGATGAAGCCGCTGGCGGCGTGCTGAAACTGGGCACCGAAATCGTTGCTGCACAAGACGGCTCCATCGCCGGCCTGCTGGGCGCATCGCCAGGCGCGTCGACCGCTGCACCGATCATGTTGAGCGTGCTGCAGAAAGTCTTCAAAGACAAAGTCGCCACCCCAGAATGGCAAACCAAGCTGCACCAGATCGTTCCAAGCTACGGCACTCAGCTGAACAGCGATCCAGCCAAAGTGGCTGCAGAGTGGGCTTACACCGCCAAGATCCTCGAACTGCCGACGCCTCCAGTGATCGGTCAGGCTGTGGCTCCGGCTGCAGAGGCTGCCGCTGACAAGGCTGCTGCACCGAAGGAAAACGCTGCACGTGACATGGCTCTGTAACTAGAACCCTGACACACAAAGCCCACTGAACCGGCGACGGTCAGTGGGTTTTTTTGTGGTCCAAACCTTTAACTGCCGCCGGGTTGTTGTGTGCTCAGGCTTTTGCGGTTGCCAGATACGCCCCAACCCGCCGTCCCATCTCTTCGCCCAACGCCTGCAACCCACTCAACGGTCGCACCATCACTTCAAACTCGACAATCTTCCCGTGTTCATCGAAACGAATCATGTCGATGCCTTTGAGCTCTTTAGCGCCAACCTTGGCACTGAACTCCAGAATCACGTTCAGCCCATCCGCGGTCGCCAGTTCTCGGTGATATTCAAAGTCTTCGAACACCTCGAACACTGTGTTGAGAATCATCGCCACCACCGGTGCGCCGGGGTAGGGCGTGTGCGCCATCGGCGAGCGGAACACGGCTTGCGGATCAAGCAGTCCGGGCAGCGCACTCAAGTCGCCGGTGCGAATCATCTCGTGCCAACTTCGCAGGGATTCGGCGACATTGGGTTGCAAGTTCAGGTCAGTCATTTGCACTCCTGGATTTTTGTTGTTCTTCATGCGACGGCAATGACTCTAGATCAACCATGACGAAACGGGACCTTTGTGTGCCGATCTGAATGTCGGTTAATCGCTCAAACGGATCAGATCTTCATCTGATCCGTATTTTTCTGCTTTATCTGCCTCTGTAACCAGCTCAGTCATCCGCTCAAAATGCCCCGGCAGTTCGGTCACTCGCGACAGTCCTTCATCCCGAAGCGTCCAGTGCACCGCAAACTCAGCATTGAGGAGAGCAACATGAACAAGATGGCGTTTTTTCTGGGTGGATTTTTGGTACTGACCATTCTGATCGGCCTGCTCGCGACAATTTCTCCGATCTGAGCCATGCGCTTCAAATGACGGCCACAGGTGTGCTGCGCCAATCGTGCTTAAATGCTGCGCCTCACACCTGGCAGATTCACGATCCTGACTTGCCCTGACGGCGCTCAATACCGTCGGGGTTGCCAATGTCCAGCAACCTTCTTTCCACTAATACATTCTCAAGTGCCTGACGCTCGACCGGCGCCATCTGGTGTTCGCGTTTTTTCAGTTCCAGCAGGATCGGGCTGGACCAGGTGCGGTAGGTCTGTTCGAAGTTGGGGCGCGATGTCATCAGTCTCTCCTTGATCAAGAGCCCGGTGTGGCTGGCAGGGGCTCTGTCCGATGCGGGAGTAACTTTAGTCGAGAAATCGGGAAGCGGCTAATGCACCTGCTTTTTTGGGAGCTGGCTTGCCAGCGATAGCGGTGGGTCAGTTGACATTGCTTTGACTGACAGTCCGCCATCGCTGGCAAGCCAGCTCCTACAGGATTACTCGGTGGGCACAAGGCCAATCGTCAACATTCATCAACTGCTGCACGCCTTCCCACGCCTCCGTGCGCATGTGTTCGATATCCAGCCCCGGAATCACGCCGTTGTCCATCACCACCACACGGCCGCCGACCAGGCTGTATTTCACCGTGATCGGTTCGCCCGCCACCACGGGTGCGACGCCGCTACCGAGGCGCGCATTGCTCACCGGGCAGTGGGATATGCCAGTGCCGGTCTGCGCGAGCAGGCGGATTTCGCCGGGTTGCAGGTGCACGGCGTGGGCAAACCAGACGTCGGGGCCGAGCCATTCGTGTTCGGCGACGAACTCTACGGGCAGGCAGTTGTATTTTTCGCGGCAGAAATTCACGTAGTTCTGCGTTTCGGACAAGTGCGTGTGCAGGTGCAAACCGAGCCCGCGTGCGGTATGGGCCAGTTCACGCAGCAAGGTCGGTGGCAGCGAGAAAGTCGGCGTAGTTGGCGCGATCACCACACGGCGCATCGCATCCGGCGTGTTCTGGTGATACAGCGATCTCAGTCGCTCGATGTCGCCGACCATTTGCTCAAGGCTTTCCGGTTGCAGCGCGGTTTTCGAGAGGCCCGGATGAGCGCTGGCTGACTCCAGTGCACCGCCTCGGCACAGCACAAAGCGTAGACCGAACTCATCTGCCAGATCGAACAGCAAGTCACCGGTCTCGGTGCTGCAGTGGGCGTGATAAAGGTAGTGGAGCAGCAACTCGACCATGCCTGACCTTGCAGCGATCCTCGCCAACTGCGGCGTGAACCGGTTCAAACGCGGGTAGGGCACGCGGGCCGCGCAGACCGGTCATCACCGCGAGCGGATTTTTAATCAGAATGTTCTGAAGTTGAGTCATGGGCAGGCTCCAGTCAGAGGATGTGCGAGGCAGATTTACCGGCGGTGGTTTCGGGCGCGCTGACGCCATTGAGCGCGGCATTGAGCAGCACCGACACCAGGCAGGCGATGACCACGCTGCTGTGCAGGAACGGCTGCGACCATTCGAGTAATTGTTTGAACAGGGTGGGCGCGAGCACCGGCACCAGGGCGGCGGCGATGGTGAAACCGACGATCAGCACGTTGTAGCGATTTCCCCACCATCCATCGAACCTGCTGAGCAACACCACCAAACGTGATTTAATAGCCGCCTTTCACGGTTCCGGGACACGGGAGCAACGTGATCCGCGCGACCTGCGCGGCACCCGCCACCCACCCCCATCGCCCTTAAGTCGTTCTCACATAAGGCAGTCATGGATACGGGTTCTCGACTCAAACTAGTACGCGAAAGCTACAAACTCTCCCAGCGCGAGCTGGCCCGGCGTAGCGGCGTGACCAATGCCACCATCTCCCTGATCGAACAGAATCGCGTCAGTCCTTCCGTCAGCTCACTGAAAAAGCTGCTCGAAGGCATCCCGATGTCCCTGGCCGACTTCTTCACCTTCGACCAGCCCCCACGCGAACACCAATACGTCTTCCGCGCCAACGAACAACCCGACCTCGGCCGCCACGGCCTGCGCCTGCTGCTGATCGGAGCCTCGGTCCCAAGCCGCCAGATGCGCCTGCTGCGCGAGCAATACGCACCGGGCGCGAGCTCCGGGGAAGAGCCGATTGTTCACGCGGAAGGTGAAGAGTGTGGGCTTGTTACGCGCGGGACTGTTGAGTTGACGGTGGATGGGTCGGTGAGTGTTTTGAATGCCGGGGATGGGTATTACTTTCCGACGACGTTGCCGCATAAGTTCCGGAATATCGGGGCGGATGAGGCTGAGATAATTAGTGCGAATACGCCTGCTAACTTTTGATTGGTGTAAGTGTTCAATTTTTGTGAGTTTTGAATGATCCGATACCTGTTTGGGTGTCGGATTTTTTTTGCTCGTGTATCGATTTTTATGGGTGGCCCTTATTAGGGTTTATTTGTTTTTTAGGGCTTTTTTAGGCGCTAGGAAAATTTCGTAGGATGATTCGCATAGCGGTGTAAGGAAAGTATGAGTGTGTAGTGATGATGTTTTTTGTGTGGCGCTCGATGGTTTGTGAGTATGTATATTGTTAGACGTTTTTTGTGCTTTTGGGATCAAAGTGTGGGTTGTGCATTCTGAATGCTAGCAATATAGACTAAGGTGGTTCTTGTTGATGGGGATTTTAGTAAAGGTGTATGTTGTTATAAAGCTGTGTTTCGCAAGTTTCGCTATTTCGGCTTTTTATGCAGTATTGTTGGTGTATGAATTTGAAAAAATGCTCCAGCTAGATGAATTTGTCGGGTGTATTGTCAGGGCTGTGTTATTTGTTTTCTTGTTGATTTTGAATTTTCGTTATTTGTTTTTCGAATTGATTCTTAAAGTTCTTCAGCGCCCTTTTCTTATTCGGAAAACCCCGTGGCTGGTTGTCTGTTGTTTTAGCTTCATGTCTTCTATGTTCTGCGCGGAGGTAGCTATTCAGATGTATGATCTTGTCGTTGGCGAGTCGCCCATGTTTTCAAACTTTTATCGCGGAATTGTTGGGGTTTCGGGATTTGTGATTGCCTACATTTTTCTCCATAAACGTTCAATGAAATCTGTCTGAATACTATTTGGTGTCTGGGGCGTCTTTGATATTTTTGATCGTAATCATGTCGGCCAGTATTTCAAGTGAAAGTGCTAGCTTTCCCGCGCTTTTAAATGCGCGCTCATAATTTAAGGGGTCTCGGTTGAAAAGCTCTATCGAGCCAGTCTTGCGGACAGGAAAAAAAACTCCTATTCCCGAAAGGCTGAGGTCTACAAGGTAATAGCGTGTATTTCCGGTGGAAGTGTCGCCAGAAATAGCTTGGTAACCTTTTCGGATAGGTCCCACTAACGCTGGCTCGGTCGGGCCATTGTAGATATTTCCTACCCCTTCATAAACGTTGTTTGCGCCATGCGCATAATAAAGTACACCTAATGGCATGGCTCCACCGCGCGTGCTCGCAATTACGATAGCGCCTGTTTGAATCTGCATAATCCCCGCCGCAGCACCCACACCGTTCTGGGCGTAGAACAATATTTTATTTGATAAGTCGGCGTGTTCCTCTTTAAGTGCTTGCAACCCTTGCTTGGCACTAACAATGCCATCATTAACTGCCCCGATAACTTCATTCGCAAAACCAACAACAATCTCGCTAAATCTTAGTTGCGCGAAGCTGTCGTACAATTGGGTTGCGCCTAAATGGCACCCAAAGGCAATAAGGTCTGAAGCGGCATGGGTAACGTCGTTGATGTCACACGAATCCTCATTCATCTTCATTTCCCCAACGGCTAAAACCACACGTGCCCGCCTGTAGGTGTGTCCAACTGATTTCGCGATAAGTAAATGACACCAATTCTTGAGGCTGTGCGTCGTTCAAGTGGATGGCGTGGGGAACCTGGAGGTTGATGTGGGCGATTTTTGCGCCGGCAATGTGGATTTTGAAGTACTTGTCCTGTGTTCCAGCGGGTGAGGTTCGGTAGAAGAAGAGGGTGCAGTCCAGCACTTCACGCTCATGAAGTGCGGCGGACAGTAGTGGTGAGGATTTGTCGATGTTCTTGGTGATCATGATCGGCAAGTGCTTGCCACGGTCGGCAGTGACGCCGCCGTTATTGCCGGTGGTCATGTTGTGGGAATAGGCCAGGACCATGATTTCGTCGAGGTGGCCTAACTGACATTTGTTGCCGATTGAGTTTGTGTCGGAGCAACCGGCGGAGATCAAGCCTTGACGGTTTCCGGTAATGCTCATGTAGCTGTGGTTGGCCATGGAAGCTCTGCCTTATTGACTGGAAAACTCTTGTTTGAAGAGTAACCGTCAACTAAAGCCGGGACAGTGAGGCGCTGGTTCGCTATTGGTGAAGTTCAGACGCGTCTTACAAGGGGCGCGGAAGTCAGGAGGTGATTATTCCCAAGTGCCAACGACGTTATCGCTGGTTGGATGACCGGGCGTTTATGAAGTTGGCACTTTGGCAATGTGTTGGTTATCAGGCTGGCGCGTCGAAACCTCGCTGCTCGATTACCCGAAACACATCACTCACGTCCTGCACCATGATCCTGGCGATGTTGGTCACAGTGTTGATGTCATGTTCGGCGTAATCGGGGAGGCTGGTGCAGGCGATGAGGTCAAGGTATTTGAGGACGGCGTTGAGGCGTTCGGCGAGGCAGGCGTGGAGTTCACGCAATGGGGCATCGGCGTCGATCAGGAGGACAGGGTGGTCGGTGGCGGGGTGGGACATGTGCGCGTAGTGGTGGAGCGGTGTTTGCGTCGTCATGGTGTTAATCCTTGGCAAAGAGGAATTGCCACCATTGTGCTGCGAAACAAAAGGGTGGCAGCTATGCGTGGGTTCGCAGACCGGAGGATAAACACCATGACCCGGCAGACCCGGAGGTCTCCCACGCACAACCGCCATAAAACGTGGACAGCCGGGAGTCGGCCGAACTTGACGGAACAAGGTGTCAATCTTAAGGGCTGCGAAACCCTATCGCTAATTTAGTTAGCGACGACACCACTCTAGTCAGCCATTTCAGCCACCACAACCGACCTGTAGGACGCCAACCCAACCCTGTGGCGAGGGAGCTTGCTCCCGCTCGGCGACGCAGTCGGCGTATTCCGGCGCATGCGGTGGACCTGGAGAAAAGGACTGGCCGGTTTTGGGTCTGCTTCGCAGCCCAGCGGGAGCAAGCTCCCTCGCCACAGGTGGTGTTTTCCTACGCGTTTTTCAGACTCAAAAATCTGCGCGGATCTTATTTGCCTGTTTGAACTTTCCTAAAAAGCGATGTCAATTTGATGGCGTGTCGCGACGCTCATTGAGAATGGATCAAGCAGTGCCAGGCTGATTCCTGGCAACCCAGGGAAGTGTGAGATGAAACTGATTTTTGCGATGTTATTGATGTTCAGCGGTTACACGTTTGCCAGTTGTTCCAGCATCAGTGACAGCGATCAACGCAACTATTGCCAGGCCACGCAGGAAGGCAGTACCTGCTCCTCGATCCGGGATAGTGATTTGCGAGCGTCCTGTGAAGCCGAGAAGGGCAGTACCTGTTCGAGCATTCACGACAGCGACCAGCGTGCTTACTGCGAGGCGAAAAAGGGCAGCACATGTTCCAGCATTCATGATTCGGATTTGCGCGCAATGTGTGAGGCTGAGAAAGGCAGTACCTGCTCCAGCATCCATGACAGCGATCAGCGTGCATTTTGTGAGGCGAAGAAGGGCAGCACGTGTTCGAGCATCCATGATTCTGACCTGCGCAATCAGTGCGAAGCCATGAAGCGCTGATCTGGTTTTGATTGCATCAACCAGTGCCAGGCTGTTTCCTGGCAACCCAAGGAAGTGTGAGATGAAGTTGATTCTTGCAATGTTATTGATGTTCAGCGGTTACGTTTCTGCCAGTTGTGCCAGCATCAGTGATCCTGTTAAACGCAACTATTGCCAGGCCACGCAGGAAGGCAGCAGTTGTTATTCCATCGACAATTACGATTTGCGCACGGCCTGCGAAGCGGAGAAGGGCGGTTCATGCGCTGGTATCGAGGATCGTGACCAGCGCGCCTATTGCGACGCCAAGAAGGGCGCTAGTTGTTATTCCATCGACAATTACGATTTGCGTACGGCCTGCGAAGCGGAGAAAGGCGGTTCATGTGCCAGCATCGGGGATCGTGATCAGCGCGCCTTCTGCGAAGCGAAGCAGGGCAGTAGCTGTGCGAGCATCGGCAATGGGGACCTGCGCAACCAGTGCGAAGCCATGAAACGTTGACTGATCTGTTTGCTCCAAAGGCAAAAAAGGGACACCCAATGGTGTCCCTTTTTCATGTGCGTAAACCTTCAACGTCATGCGACGTACATGAACGCCGATGCCCCGGCGGGCATCGGCGTTTTTGCATTGGAAACGTCAGACAGCCTTGCTCAGCAGCGCTGCAAACTTGCACTTGGCATCTTCCACTGCATCGGCAATGTCACGGGCGGCATTGCTTGATTCGGCACGGTAGCTGTCGGTCAGGCTTTGCATCTCGGTCTGGAAGCTCAGGGTCGCATCGGCAAGTGCACGAACCGAATCGACCCTGATGGTCGAGCCGTAGCTGGCTTTGACCGCCGCTTCGATCTGTTGATAGCCGGCAGAGCCCAACGCCTCGAGCCCTTTGCTGACGCCTTCGGTGGTGGCATTGAGTGTGTGGGTCGCTTCGGCCAGGCCGCTGTTGCTGGTGAAGGATACGGCGAGGCCGGTCAGTACCACTTCGTTGGTGGAGAAGAACGAGACCATGCGCTGGTACTGGCGCTCCTTGATCACATGCACCTGATTGATCCGGGCAAACACCATTTCAGCGGTGTTGTACCCGACCTTGAGGTCATCGGCGATGTCTTTGACGATCTGGTAGCGCTTGTCTTCATCCTGCAGGGCGCGAACGGCTTCATCGCGTTGCAACTCCAGGCTGGCGCGCCGGGCCGGCTCGGCGGTGTCGGCAGCGGTGACCTGAGCGCCGGCGTCGTTCAGCGCCTGAGTGCGTTGCTCTAGCGCCTTGCCGGCCACTGCCAAAACTTGCTGGGCGTCGACTTCGGCGGCTTTCATTGCCATCCGGAAATCCATGTACGCCTCAAGCACCACGCTTTCCCGGGTAATCTGGTCATTGGCCGATTTGCACACCTGCAAGTAGCTCTCGCGGATGTCATTGAAGCGGCTGGGAATCGATCCGCGGCGCAGGTTCATCCAGCTCAGCTTGAGTTTTTCCAGGGTGTCGAGGCGGCCGTCGTCCATCCATTCGGCCATGGCAGAAGCGTCTTCACGGATCGAGCTGAAGCGCTGAGTGATGTCCATGAAGCGCGTGGAAATGTCCATGCCTTCAATCTGCTCGCGGACCATGCTGTTGAACGCGGTCGACTGCTGCAGTAGCCGGCAGCGCGCTTCGGGCGCGCTTGCGGGTCCGGTTGTTCGGCCAGCCTGCGAGCCAGGGCCTCTACGGCGCCACGCTGCTTGTCCACCTCCTGGAACAGCTTTTTGCGATCATCGCGGACAATCGCGGCGTCGGTGCTGACCTCGCTCACTTCGGCCGGACTGTAAACCGTCGGGCTGGTGAATTTGTAGACCGCGAAGGCAATGACCAATAGCACCATGGCAGAGGTTCGCAGCATTTTGATCACACCGGAGCGCCGGACTAACGAGTTGATCAGCCAGGTGTCGATTGCACCCACGGGCGGCATTTCCAGCAGCAGACGACGCGCGAACACCTGACGCACGCCTTGTTCGATCAGGTTGTCGTCGAACACGATGTTGTGGTTCTGGTAATAGGTGCGAATGTGCTCGGCAATTTCGGCTCGGCGTCGCGGCAGATCGAGGTGTTCCTGAACCTGTTTCTGCTGATGGCGCAACTCATCGACCAAGGCCATTGCGCCCATCTGTTCGGAGAGTGGAATACTGCTCATCGGTGTCCTTTCCAGGTTGAGGCGTGATGCGGGGCAAGCATGGCGGGGGAGTATACCGAGCGGTCAATCCCGAGTGCCCGCCTCGTGCCAGAGGCGGGCAAACATTACTCGCGAGATGACCGGGCCGGAACGACTATTGGGGGCAGTGGCGTCGGTGGCACCCATCAGCCATTGGTCGTGGCTCTGCAGTCTCTGCGCATGTCATCGTTTTTGATGTTTTGGCAGCCACCCCGACCTTGTTGTGCCCTGCACAAGTTACGCAGGTCATCGTCGTGAATGTTCGTGCAGCTGTCGATGCCTCTCTTGCCTTTGCAGAGATTGCGCTGATCATCGTCGCGGATGTTCCCACAGCTATCGCTACCTTCAGCTTCGGATTTGCAGGCGTTGCGCATGTCATCATTTTTGATGTTCTGGCAGCCATCCCAGCCTTCCTTGGCCTTGCAATAGTTGCGTTGGTCATCGTCTTTGATGTTTTCACAACCGGCGTGCGCGTAGCCGCTCAACATCAATAACATCACGAGAATCAGTCTCATCGGGGGTACTTCCATGATTGTCAGGAAACAACCTGACGCTGAGTGATGCCGCATGACCAAAGATAAATGGTGATATCGCATTGACATCATTTTAAAGAAAAGTTCATGGACGGCCTATGTGCAGGGCGGAAATTTTTAAGCGTGATCGGACATTGATTGTCCCGATTCGGCTTATTTTTGATTTGCCATGGCGAGGTGAATCCGTGATGGTATGCAGGAAACAGTTTGTAACGCCCCGCCACGGATGGATCCGCGCATGATCGAAATCGGCAGCCGCAACAACGCCCCCACGTCGCAGCACCCAACCCACGACGTCTACATTTTCAACATCGACCTGTCCCGAGCGGCCACGCCTTTCTGCTTCGAACAGTCGACGGCCGGAGGGCATGGTGGGCAGGGCGGTGCGCGCTGGTTGGCGCTTAATGAGCTGGAAGCCTGGCCCGGTGAGTGGCGTGAGCATTTGAAGAAGGCTGATTGTGCCTGGGTCGCTGAGTTGATCGATGCACATCCTGGTGCGGATCAGGCGACGTTAGTTGGCATGATCCTCAAGCAACACGCCGAGCCGGTCGGTCGGTTGAAAGCGATTGGCGGCTGGCTCAAACGCAACATCCACGTCGGCGGCCGTTACGGCGTCTAACCCGAGGAAATCCCCATGACCCAGACACTCGAACGCGCCATCGCCATCGCCGCCACCGCGCACACCGGGCAGGTGGACAAGGGCGGGGCACCGTACATTCTGCATCCGCTGAAGGTAATGCTGCGCATGACCACGCTGGAAGAACGCATCGTCGCGGTGCTGCACGATGTGGTCGAGGATTGCGATATCAGCCTTGATGATTTGCGCAAGGAAGGCTTCAGCGAGGAGGTGCTGACGGCTATTGCGTCGGTAACCAAAGTACCGGGTGAGTCCTATGAGGATTTTGTCGATCGCGCGGCGCAGAACCCGATTGGCCGGGTGGTGAAACTGGCGGATCTGGAAGAGAATAGCGACCTGTCGCGAATTGCCTCGCCGAGTTGGGAAGATCTGGAACGGATCGAGAAGTATCGGCGCGCGATTGGACGGTTGCGCGCTTAAGCCAGTTGAATTGCCAGGAAGGCGAATATGAAATCCATTCTGTGTTTGTTGGTCGCCGCCGGTTTTGGCGCGGTGTTGCAATCCCTCGGTGTGCCTCATGGTTTGCTGTTGGGTTCGATCCTTGTCACGGCACTGGTCGTCACTAAATCAGGCTTCGTACCCGCAACGCCTTATGGTTTGGGCTACATCCAGGTCACCCTGGGCATCGCCACCGGGCTGATGTTCGAAGCGTGGGACAGTGCGACGGCGTCGACCATGTTGCCGAGCCTTGGCGTGTTGCTGCTGTGCCTGACGGTGCAGATTGCCCTGGCCGGTTGGTGGCTGACGCGTGGGGCAGGGTGGAATCGCACCGATGCGCTGCTGGCGGTGTATCCGGGGGCGCTGGCGGCGGTGTTTGATCTGCTGGAGTCGGAGAAGGCGTCGAGCAAGGTGATCATCGTGCATCTGATGCGGTTACTGCTGATCACGGTGTTGGTGAGCTTTTTGATTCCGGGGCAGGTGTCGGTGGCTGCTGTTGAAAGCGATCCGTTGATCACCGGCATGGCGTTGACGGTTTGCTCGGTAATCGGCTTGAGCGTCGTGCTCGGTCGATTGCTGCTGGTGATCGGCGTGCCGGCGCCCTTCATGCTCACGGCGATCATCATCACCGCAGTCTTTGTAAAAGCAGGCTGGTTGCACGGTTTTCACATGCCCGACTGGAGCTTGAATCTGGCGGCACTGATTCTCGGTGTGCGGATCGGCTCGCGGTTTCAGGGGTTGGGCGTCAGGGAGTTGGGCCTGCATGGCCGCACGGCGCTGGTCTCGGTCGGGTTGATGATTGTGGTGGCGGCGGTGTTTGCAGAGGTAGCGGCGCGGTGGTTGGGCAGCGATCCGTTGTCGCTATGGCTGGCGTACATGCCGGGGGCGATCGAGACGATTGCGATTGTCGCGTTTGCCGGTGGGCTGAACGTGGTGTTTATCCTCACTCACCACTTGGCGCGGATGGTGCTGCTGCATTTTGCGCCGGCGTTGTGGGTGCAGGTGCGGCGAGTACGGGAGGGGGCCTGAACGAATCAATCGTCGCCGTACATCAACTCCAGTTGTTCTATCCACGCGGCGCTGGCATTGAATCTTGCGTAATAGCGCTGTTTTTCAGCGTCACTCAAACACGTAAAAAACGGCAGGAAATAACGCTCGTTTTAGAACCCTTGGGCTCCTGTATCCGGCAAAAAGTGGCTTTGCCTCAGGCTTGATGAGCGCGGCAATTCGGCTGAGTAAACGACGCATCGAGATCCGTGATCGGCAAAATTGGGGGTGTCGGGATGGTATCCATAACGGCGAGTGCGAGCCACTGATTCCATAACGGTGAGGTCAGTATCCTCTCCTCTTAAGCATTCTTCCTCGAGCACATTGAACTACACTCCCGGACTACCCCGCCTCGCAGCCAACCCCAGGCCCCGCCGGAGGTAATCGTGATTCGCATAGCGTTCATCCCACTCGTGATCGCTGCCATCTTCACCACTCAAGCCAGCGCCGAATCCGTCGTCCCGCTCAAGGGCCAGACCTCGCAACAAACCCAGATCGATATCAACGACTGCCGCTCCATTGCCTCGACCTCGACGACATCAGCCCCGCAAACCGGCGGTCGTCTGAAGGACGCAGCCGTGGGTGCTGCGGCCGGTGCAACAGCGGCTGAGGTGCGCGGCCGCCAGCACGACGAGTTCTACGATGCGGTCGACGATGATCGTCAGCAGGATTACCGGCAAAACCGCGCCGGGCAATCGGCTGCCGCCGGCGCTGTAGTCGGTGGCGCACGGCAGCGCGCACAGAGCAAAACCGATGCGGCAGCCAGTTCCAGTGCTTACACGGGGTGTCTGCAGGGGCGCGGCTATCAGATCACACCTTGACGCTGAGGCTTGTGCGCTGCGAGCAGGTGCATCATCAATGCGCTGTAGAGCGTCACCAGGATGAACAGGCCCATACGTACCGCGAAGGCGCTGTAGACGTCTTTGCCTGCCGCGCTGTCCTGCACCGATTGGCCGAGCAGGATGATCATCGTCACCAGGGTGTTGAGCCAGAAACCGGGGCTGAACGTTGTCGGGCCCAGGCGATAGAGCTTGCGCGCCAGCCATAGCCCGAACAGCAGCGTCCAAAGAAAGAACATCCACACATGCACGAACAGGCTCAAACCACACCAGAGCAGCACAGCCAGCAAGCCTCCAAGCAGGGTCGAGCCGAGCAGTTCGCGCCCGGCGTGGCGGGTGTTGGGGGTAGAGGTTTGTTGGCCGAGACTGACGGCTTTGAGGATGATCGGCAGGTAGCTGGCCGGGTCGCTCAAGGCCAGTAAAAACGTCGGCATGACGATCAGGGTGGCGCGCAGCGCCACGCGCGGGACTTCGTCGTCGGGCAAGGTGGGCGGTTTGGGTGGAGCGGGGCTGTCGGGTCGTTCCGCAAACACCGCGTGGCTGACACCGACCACCGCGACGGCCAGTAACAAGCCTTTGACCAGCGCGCCAATCACCGCCATCGCCAGATCGAATTCGGCAAACCCGGCGGCGCAGATCATGGTCATGCCGATCACCAGAAAGGTCACGATCAACGGATTGCCGCCACGCAGACCGAAGCGAAATACCAGAAACAAACCGAGGCCGATCAACAGCACGCCGCTCATCGGGTAATAACGCAGCAAGGGCACCAGCAGCAGGCCGATACTCGTCGTCAGCGCAGCAACTAACGCCAGCACCAATGCGCCTCTCAGTGGCAATGGCCGAGGCAAACTGGCCAGCAATAGCGCCGTCAGTACCGGTGAAATAAACGCCAGCGGCAAGGCCAACGCATAACTGGCGGCGGTGCACAGCGCCGTGCCGAACGCCAGGCGCAAGGCCCGTTGCGCCGGGACGCTGCGCTCAGTAGGCATACGACAGCCAGCTCATCAGGCCGACAAACAGCCGCCCCAGCGGATTGAGCGGATTGCCTTCAGTGGGGAAGGCCATGACTTCCGCCTGGCCACCGGCACGGATCGCGCGGCTGTCGATCAGGTGTTTCTTTGCCTTTTCAGAGAACTCGATGATCACCGGGAAACGTTGCGCCGGGCGCAGCCAGTCGCGGCTGTTCTGGATGCTTGGCAAGGTGCCGGGCGCGGGTGTCTGGCCGACGCTCACGCCATAACCGACGCTGCGCACGCGACCGTCGAGGACTTCACCGGGCAATGCGTCAAGGACGATGGCGACCGGGGTTCCGGGTTGCACATGACCGAGATTGTTTTCAGTCAGGTCGGCGCTGATCCATACGTCGTGGATGGCGATCAAGGTCATCAACGGACTGCCGGCGGCTGTGAACTGGCCGACGTCGGTGCGCAGGTCGGTGATCAAACCTGCAGAGCGTGCGCCAATGCGGGTGTTAGACAAATCCAGTTCAGCTTTGGCCAATGCAGAAGCTGCGCTGCGCAACTGTGCGTTAGTGTCCGTGCTACCACCTTCCTGTTCCTGCGCACGTTGCACTTCGGCGCGGGCGGCGGCGACTTGGGCCACGGCTTGCTCACGGTTGGCCCGCGACACTTCCAGAAGCCGCACGGAGACAGTGCCCGGATCTTGTTTGTACAAGCCCTCGAGCCGCTGATTGTCCTGCCGCGCCTTGAGTTCGTTGGCTTGTGCTGCTCGTAATGAAGCCTGCGCCGAGGCGATGCCAGCGGTGCTGGCGCCGACCTGACGACGGGTCGACTCCAGATCGGCTTTCGCCCGGTCCACGGCAATCTGCAGCGGCTGCGGATCGAGTTCAAACAGGATATCGCCGGCCTTCACATCCTGATTGTTGCGCACGTTGACCCGGATCACCCGACCGGCGACTTCCGCCGCCACCGGAATCACGAACGCACCGACCCGCGCCTGCTGGGTGTAGGGCGTGTAGCGGTCGGCGAGCAGGTACCAGGCCAGGCTCAGTACGATCAGCAACAGCACCCAGCGGATGCCTTTTTTTGCAGGATCAGCCTGGGCAGGCGCGGGGGCCGGGGCGGGTGGCGCGGCTTCAGTCATGACGGGTTACCTGCGATGGAAGGGGATACGCCGGTCGGTCGGGCGGCGCGCTGAGCAAATCGCCCCAATTAGTGCGTTGTTGCATCTGTTGCCGTGTCGGCTCATCGACCTGCGGCGCGTTGCTTTGCCAGCCGCCGCCGAGGGCTTTGTACAGGGCGATCAGGTTGCTCACGGCGTTGCTGCGGCTGACCAGATAGTTGTCCTGCAGTTCGAGCAACGCACGTTGTGCATCGAGCACTCGCTGAAAGTCGGAATAACCTTCGCGGTATTGCGTGTTGGCCAGCGCCAGGGAACGCCGCGCCGCGCCTTCGGCCTCGCGCAAAATGCGTTCGCGTTCCAGTGCTTTGTTCAGGCCGCTGGCGGCGTCGTCAGCCTCGCGTGCGGCTTGGCGTACCTTGTCGCGGTAGGCTTCGATCAGTTGCTGCAAGCGCGAGTCCTGTACCCGCACGTTGTTGCGGATACGGCCGTAATCGAAGATGTTCCAGCGCAGGCTCGGGCCGCCGATCAGATCGAGGCTGCGCGGGGTGGCGCCGAGGGTATCGCTGGACCAGACGATGCTGCCGAGCAAGGTCAGCGACGGGTACAGATCGGTTTCGGCGACACCGACCAGCGCCGATTGCGCGGCGACGTTCAGTTCTGCCGCGCGTATATCCGGACGACGCAACAGCAGATTGGCCGGGACGTCTTGCAGCACCGCGCGATCCAGTAACGGAATCAGCCCGGTTTGTTCGGCCAGCAACGCCGCGCCACCGGGCGGCTGGCCGACCAGCACCGCCAGGGCGTTACGGGTGCGCAGTAGCTGATCTTCGAACGCCGGAATGCTGCTCAGGGTGCCGAGGTATTGGGTTTTTGCCTGTTGCAAGTCGAGTTCGGCAGTCTGGCCGCTGGTGAAGAGTTTTTCGGTGATCTCGAAGTTGCGCTTTTGCTGGACGGCGTTTTCCCGGGCGACACGCATCCGGGCTTCGGTGGTGCGCAGGGAAAAATAGGTGTCGGCCACTTGCGCGCGCAACAGCACCAGCGCGTCTTCGTAGTTGGCCTGGGCAGCGAAGTAGCTGGCGTCGGACGACTCGATGGCTCGGCTGAAACGGCCCCAGAAATCCAGCTCCCAACCGACATCGAACGCGGCGCTGTGTTGCCAGAAATGCAGATCCTGTGGGTTGTTGCCCCCGGACTGATGGCGGTCGACGTACAAGCTGTCGACGCCGACCTGTTGCAGTTGCGGGTAGCGACCGCTCTCGGCGATGTTCAGTTGCGCGCGGGCTTCGAGCACCCGCAAGCCGGCGATTTTCAGACTGCTATTGTGCGCATCGGCTTCGGCAATCAGGCGATCGAGTACGGGGTCGGCGAACACTTGCCACCATTGGCGCAGATCCGGCTCGGCGGCACGTTCGCTGGCTTGTTCCAGCGCCACGCTGTTCCATTGCTTGCTCCACGTCTCGGCGGGCGGCTGGAAATCCGGCCCCAGGCGCACGCAGCCGCTCAAACTCAAGGCGACAAGCAACAACAGATGACCGGGCCGCGTCAGCAGAGCTGTTGTCCAAGGCATTGCGTTATGTCCCTGACCCGCAAGTATCAGTGGAGCATAGACGACGAACTGCAAGTTGTTCGGGCGAATCTGCTGCTACGCTTTTCGGGCATCAGCCCCCACCCAAACAGGTACGAGACCATGGAAACTGCCCAAGATCCGGTGACACCGGGCCACGCCACCTGGCGCTTCAAAGTCGGTGTCGGGATCATCTGCCTGATGCTCGGCTCGTGGCTGATGGTGCCGCTGGCCGCCGCCCTCGATGTACCCGGCTCGAAGGTCGCGGCGCTGACCGGCGTGCTGTTCATCAGTAACAAGGTGTTGTTGCTGCTGGTCATCGCGGTGATGGGCAAGGCGGGGTTCGCTGAACTCAAGCGCACGATTGGCCGGCATGTCTCGGGGATGCTGCCGACGCCTGTCGCGGAAGTCTCGCCGCTGCGGCATCGGGTGGGCGTGGTGATGTTTTGCCTGCCGTTGCTGACGTCGTTTCTGGAACCGTATTTCGACAACTTCTGGCCGGGGTTGCGGCCCAATCTGTGGCAACTGCAATTGTTGGGCGACTTGATGTTTATTGGCAGTTTTTTTGTGCTGGGCGGGAATTTCTGGGAGAAGGCGCATGCGTTGTTTGTGCGCAAGGCGCGGGTGGTGGTTGCTGATTAAGATCAAAAGATCGCAGCCTGCGGCAACTCCTGCGTTGGGATTGCGTACCCCCGGTAAGAGCTACTGCAGGCTGCGATCTTTTTGGGCTTAACGAATGTGTGCGGCGAAACCTTCACTGTCCGGGGCAATGGCATCTTTGAGCGTCAACGCCGGAATCTCGTAATCCCCTGCATTCTGATGTCGAAACGCAATTGGCCGCGTGCTCCACAACTCATCCAGACGCCGTCCCAGTTCATCAGTCGTCTGGGCATACCGCGCTTCATCCATGCGACTGGTGCGGTAAATCAGGAACGGCGGCAGCACCTCAAAACCGGGGTAGTGCAGAATCCCGTGCTGGATCGGAAACAGCAGATCATCCATCGGCCCATTGATCCCGCGCGGGCTGTAATGCGATTCCCAGCCACCGGTGGTGACCATCAACATCGCCCGTTTGCCTTTCATCTTCCCTTCGCCATAACGCTCGCCCCAACGACTGTCGGAGTGTTCACCCACACCGTAGGCAAACCCGTAGGCGTAAACCCGATCGACCCAGCCCTTGAGGATCGCCGGCATCGTGAACCACCACAGCGGGAATTGCAGGATCAGCGCGTCGGCCCACAGCAGTTTTTCCTGCTCGCGGGCGATGTCGGCGGCTTGTGTGCCTTGGGCGTAGGCGCGTTTCGAATCGAGGGAGGCGTGGAACGGCTGGTTTTTATCGCGCTCTGGGGCGTCGTCGGCGTCGAGGGTGGCTTTCCAGTTCATCGCGTAAAGGTCGGAAACCTGCACGCTGTGACCGGCGGCTTCGAGGCGCTGGACGGTGAAGTCCCTGAGCGAGCCATTGAGGGAGGTGGGTTCGGGATGGGCGTAGACCAATAGCACTTTCATGGGGGAACTCCGTGGCTGAATGGCAGCAGGATCGGCGTTCCACAGGTATATTGGAAATGAATGTCTGATATGTCTGGTATAGCCATGAATAATTTGAGACGGCTGGATATCAATCTGCTGTTGACCCTCGACGTGTTGCTGTCCGAGCACAACGTCACCCGCGCGGCGCAACGGTTGAACCTCTCGCAGCCTTCGGTGAGCGTTCATTTGGCCAAGCTTCGTGACATCTTTGGCGATCCGCTGTTGCTCCCCGGCCCACGCGGCATGCGTCCGACGGCGCGGGCCGATGAGTTGCGCGAGCCTTTGCGCGAGGCGCTGCAAGCACTGGAACGGGCGGTGGCGCCGGCTGCTGCGTTCGACCCCGCACTGGCGACCCAGACCTGGAAAGTCGCGGCGACGGATTACGGCGAATCTACCGTTCTCCTGCCAGCCCTGAGTGGTTTGCGTACGCAGGCACCGGGCACTCGGCTGGCGGTTATCGACCTGATGCCAGCGCAATTGGTCAAGCAAGCGGAGCAGGGCGTGTTCGATCTGGCGCTGCACATCACCGAAGACGCGCCGCTGGACCTGCATCAACGGGTGCTGTTTACCGAGCGTTACGTGTTGGCCGGGCGTCTCGGGCATCCCGGTTTGACCGGTAAACCGAGCCGCGATGAGTTCTGCGCACTGGAACACGTGCTGGTGTCGCGTGAAGGCGGGGGCTTTTTCGGGGTGACTGACAAGGTGCTGGCCGACGTGGGGCTGTCGCGCAAAGTGGTGCTGTCGGTGCCGCACTTTTTGATGGTCATGGCGGTGCTGGCGAGCACCGATCTGGTGGCGATGCTACCGTCACGGCTGGTGCGCGGTAACCCGGCACTGCAAGTGGTCGAGGCACCGCTGCAGGTGCCGGGCTACGAAATGGCGATGTTCTGGGGCGAGCGACTGCACCGTGATCCCGCGCACAAGTGGTTTCGCGAGCATCTGGCAGCGTCGGTTTGATGCCTCAGGCGTGACCCAAGGCAACCGCGAAAGACACGACGATCATGCAAGCGAAAGCGAAATTGAGATTCATAAGGTGGTCATCCTGAGCCTGTTGAGAGTGGGGCCATTCTGAACAGGCGCAATGCAAAGAAAAAAATCGGCGTGTTGATTCCAATGATCGAAACAATTGATACCCACCTGTTTGTGTTTGCCCGGGGCTTTGGCTAATCTCGGTTAAAACCTGCAATTACAAGCATAAACAGGCATAACCATGCACGATCATTCGGTCACCGAACTCCCATCCCTGCGTCGGCAGAAAATCCTCCTGATCCTCGAACGCGACGGCAAGGTCATGGCGTCCGAGTTGAGCCAGCACTTCGCTGTGTCCGAAGACACCATCCGCCGCGACCTCGCCGAACTGGATAATGCCGGCCTGGTGCAACGGGTACACGGCGGTGCTTTGCCAAGGCCGAAGGACACCGGCAAGGACTACTTCACCCGCATCAGTGAAACCGATGAGGTAAAGACGCGCCTGGCGCAGCTTGCCGCCGGGCGGGTGAAGGAAGGTCAGATTGTGCTGTTCGACTCTGGCACCACCACGTTGCAGATTGCGCGGTCATTGCCAGCGGATATCCGCATCACCGCGGTGACCACCTCGCCGATGACCGCCATCACTCTCGCCGAATACAAGGGCATCAAGGTGATTCTGGCGGGCGGGCAGTTGAACCTGGCGACCATGTCGGTCAGCGGTCACGAAACTGTGCGTCTGCTGCAAAGCATCAAGGCTGACCTGCTGTTTACCGGGGTGTGCGCGATTCATCCGGAGGTGGGACTGAGTTCGCTTTATTTCGATGAAGTGCCGGTGAAACAGGCGCTGTTCGAAAGCGCCGCGCAGGTGATCGCGGTGACCACGGCGGACAAGCTGGGCGCGGTTGAGCCGTTTGTGGTGACGCCGTGCACGCGGGTGCATACGTTGATTACCGAGCAGCATCTGGCGTCGGGAAGTCTCGAGGATTACCGGCGCTTGGGGATTGAGGTGGAGCAGTTGCCCGATTGAGATTTGTATAGCGGCTCAGGGCCTCATCGCGAGCAGGCTCACTCCTACAGTTGGAATGCATTCCCCTTGTAGGAGTGAGCCTGCTCGCGATGGGGTCAGTCCAGTCAACGCAACTTTTCAAGCATCTGGTAATACCACATCCCCGCCGCCAACAACGGGTTACCCAGCAAATCCCCCATCGGCACGCGAATGTGCTGGCACGCGGCAAACGTATCGAACTGCTCCATCTGCCCGGTGATCGCCCGGCTCATGATTTCGCCCATGATGTGGGTGGTGGCGATGCCATGCCCGGAGTAGCCCTGGCAGTACCAGACGTTGTCCGAGAGTTTGCCCAGTTGCGGGATGCGGTTGATGACGATACCCATCGCGCAGCTCCACTGGTAATCGATCTGCACGCCTTTGAGCGCCGGGAAGGTCTGCTCGATGCACGGGCGCAGTTCGGCGGCGATGTCGCGTGAATCCTTGCCGCTGTAGTTGGCGCCGCCGCCGAACAGTAAGCGGCCGTCGGCGGTCAGGCGATAGTAGTCGAGGACGAAGCGGCAGTCGTAGACCGCGAGGTCTTCGGGGTTGATCTGTTTGGCCAGATCGCCCAGCGGCGCGGTGGTGACGATGCCGCCCATGGCCGGAAAAATCTTGCCCTTGAGCTGGCCCGGTTCGAGTTTGTGGTAGACGTCACCGGCGAGCATCACTTGATTGGCGTCGATCTGGCCTTGGGCGGTTCTCACACCTGGCGTAGCGCCGTGAATGATCTCCAGCACTTCGCTGTTTTCGAAGATCAGCGCCCCGAGACTTTCCGCCGCACGCGCTTCGCCGATGCACAGGTTGAGCGGGTGCAGATGCAGGTTGCGGGTGTTCTTGATCGCCCCGTGATAGAGGTCGCTTTGCAGCAAGTCGCGCACCTGGCTGCGGTCGAGCAGGCTGACTTCATCACCCAGGCCGCGGCGCACGGCTTCTTCGTAATCGCTGCGCAAACCGGTCATGTGGCCGGGTTTGTACGCGGCGTGCAAATGGCCGTGTTTGAGGTCGCACTGGATGCCGTATTTTTCCACGCGCTGCTGGATGATCTCGTGCCCGCGCCAGCGCAGGTGCCAGATGAAATCATCGACCTCGTCGCCGAGTTTCGGACGCATCTGTTTGCGCATCGCACCGTCGCCGGAGAGGCTGCCGGTGACTTGCCCGCCGTTGCGCCCGGTGGCACCCCAGCCGATTTTGTGGCTTTCGACGATGGCGACTTTCAGGCCTTTTTCAGCCAGCTCGACGGCGCTGGCGACGCCGGTGAAACCGCCGCCGATGATCACCACATCAACCTTGTGCCTGCCTTGCAGAGTCGGGTAGTCGGTGTCGCGGTTGAGGGTTGCGGTGTAGTAGGAGTTGCTGCGTTCAGTCATGTCGGTATCCAAGGCAAAAAGAGGAAAAAAGATCAGGCTTCGGTCAGGTACCAGCGCCAGTCCTGCTCACCCACTTCGGCCATGAACTGCCGGTACTCCGCACGTTTCACTGCCAGATACACCCCAAGAAATTCCTGCCCCAGCGCATCCCGTGCCCACACCGAATTTTCCAGCGCCGTGAGCGAGGTCAGCCAGTCGGTCGGCAGCAATTCTTTCGCCTGCGCATACCCATTGCCTTGCACCGGTTCGCCCGGATCGATGACTTCTTTTATGCCGCGATGAATGCCCGCCAGGATCGCCGCCGCTGCTAGATACGGGTTGGCGTCGGCGCCGCAGATGCGATGTTCGATGTGCCGGGTATTGGCCGGACCGCCCGGCACGCGCAGGCTGACGGTGCGGTTATCGACGCCCCAGGTCGGCGCCAAAGGCGCGTAGCTGTTGGCCTGAAAGCGCCGGTAGGAGTTGGCGTTCGGGCAGAACAGCAGCAGCGAATCGAGCAAGGATGCGAGCATCCCGCCAATTGCCGTACGCAGCAGCGGCGTGCCGGCAGGGTCTTCGGAGGCGAACAGGTTGCGCCCCTCGGCGTCGGCGAGGCTGACGTGCATGTGCATGCCCGTGCCGGCCAGATCATCGAACGGTTTGGCCATGAATGTCGCTTGCATGCCGTGCTTGTGCGCGATGGCTTTGACCAGCCGTTTGTAGCGCACCGCCTGATCCATCGCCTCCAGAGCGTCGCCGTGTTCAAGGGTGATTTCCACTTGCCCCGGTGCGTATTCCGAGATCGCCGTGCGCGCCGCAATGCCGTGCAGTTTGCAGGCGCTGTAGAGGTCGGCGAGAAACGGTTCGATCTGCTCCAGCTCACGTAAGCCGTAGACCTGAGTGTGTCGCGGTCGCCCACCGTCGGCATCCAGCGCCGGTTGCGGACGGCCGTTGTGATCGCGTTTCGCGTCGAGCAGGTAGAACTCCAGTTCGCAGGCCATGATCGGGTTATAACCCTCGGCCTTGAGGCCGTCGATGACCTTTATCAGCAAGTGACGCGGGTCGGCGATGCTCGCTGGCATACCTTCGCTTGGGTGCATGCTGACCTGCACCGCCGCCGTCGGAATCTGCCGCCACGGCAAGCGCACCAGGCTGCCTTGCAGCGGGTAGGCGCGGCAGTCGATATCGCCGACGTCCCACACCAGCCCCGAGTTTTCGACGTCGTCACCCTGTACGGTCAGGCCAAGGATGGTGCTTGGCAACGGACGGCCGATCTCGTACACGGCGAGCAGCTCTTCGCGGTGCAGAAGCTTGCCGCGCGGCACGCCGTTGGCGTCGAGGATGAACAGCTCGATCATGTCGATATCGGGGTTCTGTTCAAGGAACAGGCGTGCGTCTTCAATGGCTGCGAATTTCATAATCAATCACTCACGATGGCGCCGCACAGGCGCGCAGAATCGGTCCGGACGCAGCTCGGCATTAGGCGCGGGCGTCCTGGCAGGTATATCAAGGAGTAGGGGGCTGTCGCGGCTTCTTTCAGGCGCGATCAGGCAGGCAGGGCGATATCCGGCGGGCGTGCGGAGTGACGCAGCTTGGAACGGCGCAGGGCCATGGGGAGATTGACGATACGATTCATGCGCGGCCCCTGTGAGGGAGGGCGCACTTAGCGGAGACGTTCAACGAGTTTCGTTGTTGTGGTGACGTACTCATAACGCGTGTTTCCGTTGGCGGAAAACGTCGGTGGCGGGACTGACCCGCCGACCGGTGTGCCCGGATAGTAAGGGGCAATCCACGGGCGTGTAAACGGGAGATTGGCTGGCTGCGTTTCAGCCCATCAAGTGAAAGGCCAGCCCGGCAAGGGCGCAAACGATCAGCACAGTGATCACGCCACGCTTGAAAACGAACAATGCCAACGCCGCTGCAACCGCCAGCGTCACCGAGAAAAAGTCCATGTGCCCGGCAAAGCCGTTCGGCCAGAACACGTGGTAGGCAAAGAAGCACGCCAGATTCAGAATCACCCCCACCACCGCTGCGGTGATGGCGGTCAACGGAGCGGTGAACTTCAGCTCGTTGTGAGTCGACTCCACCAATGGCCCGCCAGCGAGGATGAACAGGAACGAGGGCAGGAAGGTAAACCACGTCACCAGCGTCGCCGCCAACGCGCCAGCGGCGAATGCATGTTCCGGGCCGAACGCCGGTTGCACATAACCACCGATAAAGCCGACAAACGCCACCACCATGATCAGCGGTCCCGGCGTGGTTTCGCCCAAGGCGAGGCCGTCGATCATCTGCGTTGGTGTCAGCCATCCGTAATGCCCGACGGCGCCCTGATAGACGTAGGGCAGCACCGCATAGGCCCCGCCAAAGGTGAGCAACGCCGCTTTGGTGAAGAACCAGCCCATTTGTGTGAAGGTGCCGTCCCAGCCCAATAGAGCGGTCAGCAACGCCATCGGCAAACACCAGAGCGCTGCACCGATCAGCATGATTCTCAGCAATTTGTGCAGGCTGAATCGTGCGTGCTCGGGTGTCGGGGTGTCGTCATCGATCAGCGCGGCGCCGAAGGATTTTCCGCCGCTGCGCTGGGCGTCGTTAGCGAATCGCCGGGGCGCCAGTCGTCCACCGAAATAACCGATCACTGCGGCGCCAAGCACGATCAACGGAAACGGCACATTGAAGGCAAAAATCGCCACGAAAGAGGCGCCGGCAATGGCCCATAGCCACGCGTTTTTCAACGCCCGCGAACCGATGCGGTGGGCCGCGTGCAGGACAATCGCCGTGACCGCCGGTTTGATCCCGTAAAACACCCCGGCCACTGCCGGCAGATCACCGAAGGCGATGTAGACCCACGACAGTGCAATCAGGATGAACAGCGACGGCAAGACAAACAGCACACCCGCGATCACACCGCCCCAGGTTCGGTGCAGCAGCCAGCCGATGTAGGTCGCCAGTTGCTGGGCCTCAGGGCCGGGCAGCAACATGCAATAGTTGAGTGCGTGGAGGAAACGTCTCTCGCAAATCCAGCGCCGGCGTTCGACCAGTTCCTGATGCATGATCGCGATTTGCCCGGCCGGGCCGCCGAAACCGATGCAGCCAAGCTTGAGCCAGAAGCGCCAGGCATCGCGCAGGCTGACCGGGTCGGGGCGAGGTAGATCTTTGGGCGTTGTACTCAAGCGTGGCTCCTGAGGTGAATCCGTGGGGAGCGGCTATCTAATCAGGCTTTTGTGACGCAGTGCCAGACAGTTTGAGAATCCAGCATCTGGCTCCGACCTTGTGGCGCAGCCGCCCGCTGTACGGCGCAGCCTTCGCTGTCCTTGCACAACCGCACATGCAATGCGATCCCGTTTACGCCGATGAGTGACGGTTCAGCCGCCGGTCATGTTCATGAACCGCACGACCTGAACGTCGTCGTTCACTTCAAAATTGTGCCGATACGGCTTGAGCTTCATGGCTTCGATGATGGCTTTCTCCAGCCGTTGCGGTTGCCCAGGGTGGGCGCGCAGCACTGCTTTCAAATCCACCGAATGCTCGTTACCCAGACACAACAGCAAGCGCCCCTCGACAGTCAGCCGCACCCGATTGCAGGTGCCACAGAAGTTGTGGCTGTGCGGCGAGATGAACCCCAGGCGAATGTCCGGTGCCTCGGCCAGCCGCCAGTAGCGCGATGGACCTTGAGTCGATTCGGCAGAGTCGATCAGGGTATAGCGCTCGGCGATCTTTTCGCGCACCTGCGCGCTTGAGAAAAACGACTCCGCCCGGCTGTGCTCGCTGATGATCCCCAGGGGCATCTCTTCGATGAAGGAGACATCCAGCTGACGGTCGATGGCGAAACTCACCAGATCGTTGATCTCTTGATCGTTGCGGCCCTGCATCACCACGACGTTGAGTTTTGTTCGGGTGAAACCGGCCTTGCGCACAGCATCGATACCGTCGATCACCTGAGCCAGATCGCCGGTGCGGGTCATCTGTTTGAAACGCTCGGGGTTGAGGCTGTCGAGGCTGACGTTGAGACGTTTGACCCCGGCATCGAACAGCGGCGCGGCGAGTTTGCCCAGTTGCGAGCCGTTGGTGGTCAGGCACAGTTCGCGCAGGCCGGGCAGGGCGGCGATCTGCTCGCACAACTTGACCACGCCCGGGCGGATCAGCGGCTCGCCACCGGTGAGGCGGATCTTGCGGGTGCCCAGGGCGACGAAGCTTTGCGCCAGTTGATGGATTTCTTCCAGCGTCAGTACCTGTTGCCGGGGCAGGAACTGCATGTCTTCGGCCATGCAATAGACGCAGCGGAAATCGCAGCGGTCAGTGACTGACATGCGCAAATAGTCGACGCGGCGGTTGTAACCATCGATCAGGACGCGCTCTGACATGACAGCCTCGCAGGAGTGAGAAATCCGCGATTAACGGAACAAGACCGCGCAGGTTATGGACAACGTTGTGTGGCGTCCAATCACTGTTAATGAACGGCTGATTGATTCTGTCGATGATCAGATATTTTTTGCCCGCGGGGTTATGAATAGCAATCAGACAATGTGCGCAGGGTGAATAAGTACCCACGAACCAATACACCCCCATCCCCTGTGCGGGCTTGCTCGCGAAAGCGTCAGGTCAGGCAACATCAATGCTGAATGTGTCGGCCTCTTCGTGAGCAAGCCCACTCCCAGCCTGAATCGTGGTCAACCGCAAATCTTCGCCAATCCACCAACCCCCCTGTGGGAGCGGGCTTGCTCGCGAAAGCGTCATGTCAGGCAACATCGATGCCGGATGTGTCGGCCTCTTCGTGAGCAAGCCCACTCCCACCTTGAACCGTGGTCAACCGCAAATCCTCATCAATCCACCAATCCCCCTGTGGGAGCGGGCTTGCTCGCGAAAGCGTCAGGTCAGGCAACATCGATGCCGGATGTGCCGACCTCTTCGTGAGCAAGCCCACTCCCACCTTGGATCTGCGGTGCAGACACATTCTGCGAAAAAACATGGCCTGCGTGTTGTGATCGCTGATCTAGCCTTTTCTGAACTCAAATCATCAACAAGGCAAAGGAATGCCCCAACGATTCTCGTCACATCGCCTGCGAACCGGCCGTTATTGCGAAAACAACCGAATCTACCTTCTAACCGCCAATACCTTGGGGCGTGAGCCGGTGTTCAAGGATTACAGGCTCGGCCGATTGATCGTGAACCAGTTCAGACAAGCACAGCAGGAGGGCTTTGCTGAAACATTGGCGTGGGTGGTCATGCCGGACCATTTCCACTGGCTGATCCAGTTGCAAAAAGGAACATTGGACCCATTGATGTGCCAGGCCAAATCCTTGAGTACTCGTTCAATCAACAAGGCGACCGGCAGAACGGGGAGTCTTTGGCAGCCAAGCTTCCATGATCATGCGTTGCGACGGGAGGAGGATTTAGTGAAGCTGGCCCGCTATGTAGTCGCCAATCCCTTAAGGGCAGGGCTGGTGGAAAAGCTTGGTGATTACCCGCTATGGGATGCAATCTGGGTTTGACCTACGGATATGGCCAGACACAGATTCTCCATCCAGCGACGACCTACTGTGGGAGCGGGCTTGCTCGCGAAAGCGTCAGGTCAGGCAACATCGATGCTGGATGTGTCGGCCTCTTCGTGAGCAAGCCCGCATTTGATCTGCGTTGCTATTGAGCACCAAACATCGTGGTCCAGTAGATGCCTGCATCGCTTTTCGGGTCGGTCGCGTAAGCGGCGCCGAGTTCCTTGTATTGCGGGTTCATCAGGTTGGCGCAGTGGCCAGGGCTGGCGAGCCAGCCGTCGACGACTTTGCGCACACTGTCCTGGCCAGCGGCGATGTTTTCACCGACCCGTTGACCGCTGTAACCCGCGAGTTCTGCGCGGTCGCCCGGTGTGCGGCCGTCGCGGTCCTTGTGGTCGAAGTAGTTCTTGTTGGCCATGTCGCGGCTGTGATCCTGGGAGACAGTGCCCAAGGTGGCGTTCCAGGCCAGCGGCGGGGCAGCGCTAAAGGCCTGGCCGCCGCACTGACGTGGCTGACGGCGGGCGACATTGAGTTGCTCCAGCAGTTTCTGGCCCTCACTTTGTGCATCGCCCAGCTTGGCTGACAACAGCGGTCGCGCCAGCACAATGCGCCAATCACGATCGGCGCGACTGACGCCGATATCGACGAACTGCGGATCCAGCACCACCTGACAGAAACTTTCCTGAATCGCCTTCATCGCCGCCCCCGCATCCCGTGGGCCGTTGAGGGTGATCGCTTGAACCTTGTTCATTGGGTAACTGGCGCTCACCATGGCCTGCTGCAAATCGACGGCGCCGCTGGCCGGCAGGATCAGGCGCGGATCACTCGACAGTGGCGGTAGTTCGCTGGAGGCCTGGCTGCCGCAACGTTGTGGTTCGCTGCGGTATTTATTGATCGACTCGATCAGTTGCGACTCATCGGTGGCCATGGCCGAGGCGGCAAAGGCCATGCCTGCGGTCAACGCGGCAACGCGTAAAACGGATGGCATGAAGCGCATGGAAATCTCCCTTGAGCTGAGTGCGCCCATGATGCGCGAAACGCCCCCGGTGGGTGCAATGTCTTTTTCTTCATTCGGTGGTTTTTTCAGCGGAACGTTACCCGCGATTTTGCCGTCTACACTCAGCCAAGGCCCCGGAAACCGGGGGGCTCCCCTGCGTAACACCTTGCCCGACTCGGGCCCTGCCGGAAGAACTGACATGGGATTGAAATGGTTGATTGGCTGCTTCGCGTTAACCCTGTTAGCCAACGTTGCAATGGCCACCGATCAGGCGCCGATCCAGGCCAAGGCCGAAGAAAAAGCCCAAGTGCTGGAAGAGAAAGCCGCGGACAAAGTCAGCGCTGCTCCGGCGCCAAAATCCGAAGCGATCACCCCAACTGAAGTGCAAGCAGTGGACCCGGCCGGCGCCGCGCCGCTGGATGATCCCATCACCTGCCTGGCGCGCAGCATCTACTGGGAAGCCAAAGGCAAGGACACCCCGCAAATGGAAGCCGTGGCCAGCGTGGTGATGAATCGTCTTGGCCACGAAGGGTTTCCGGACACGGTTTGCGCCGTGGTGAAACAGGGGTCGGAAGCCAAAACCTGCCAGTTTTCCTGGTGGTGCGATGGCAAGCCGGATCAGGTCAAGGAAGACGCCGAATATGCGCAGGCAAAGGAAATCGCCGGCAAGGCGTTGAACCGTCAGCTCAAGGATCGCACCCACGGCGCGTTGTATTTCCACGACCGCAACGTGCATCCCGGTTGGGCCAAGGCCTACCGTAAAACTGCCGAGACAAAAAAATTCCTGTTCTATAAACCCGCTGGCGGCGATGCGCGTTAGGCGCAGACTTCCCGCACGCAGTTGCGCAGCCATCGATGTGCCGGGTCGGCGTCCATGCGCGGATGCCAAAGCATTGAGACGCTGACTGGGGGCATTTCGAAGGGCAGGGCAAAACTGTGCAGGCCCTTGCGCAGCTTGCTGGTGTGACGTTCCGGGACGGTGGCAATCAGGTCTGATTCGCGCACCAGCGTCAGTGCCGCTGAGAACCCGCCGAATGAAGTGACGATGTCACGCGTCAGCCCCGAGGCGAGCAACGCCTCGTCTACCGGGCCGCTGCTGCGCCCGCGTCTTGAGATGAGAATGTGCTGGCCGCCGGCAAAGCGCTTGGCGCTGATCTTGCCCGAACTCAAGGGGTGCTCCTGACGTACCACCCCGATCCAGCGATCCTCAAACAGGATTCGGCTGTGCAGCGTCGGGTCGGTGCTGTCATCGACCACGCCGGTCTCCAGATCCACCCGGCCTTCGCGCAAGGGTGTGCTGTCCTTGTCGGCTTTTTGCACAAAGCGCAGGCGCACGCCGGGAGCCTCTTCAGCGATACGGGCGAGCAGGGCGGCGGCAAAGGTTTCGACAAAGCCATCGGTGTTGCGCAAGGTGAAGGTGCGTTGCAACTGGCCGGGATCAAGCCCCTTGGCAGGCCGCAACATGGCCTCGGCTTCTTGCACCAGAGGGCTGACCCGTTCGCGCAATTCAAGCGCGCGCGGCGTCGGCACCAGGCCCCGACCCGCGCGCACCAGCAACGGATCCCCAGTGGTTTCACGCAAACGGGCAAGGGCGCGGCTCATGGCCGAAGGGCTCAGTTGCAGGCATTTGGCGGCGCGGGCGACGCTGCCTTCGCGCAGCAGCACATCGAGGGTGATCAGCAGGTTAAGATCCGGCGCGGTCATGACATGGCGTTCTGTGCAGGTATCGAGTGCAAATCATGCGTCTTGCGCCTTGTGTTGTCGAGACTCACGCTATGGCTCACGACCTTTGCCCTGTGAGCGCGCCATGCCCCGACAACCCTTGAACACCCAAGCCCGCTGGGCCCTGTCCAGCCTCGCGCTGTCGATGTTGATGCCGTCGCTGGACACCAGCATCGCCAACGCCGGGTTGCCGGCATTGGCGGCGGCGTTTGATGCGACGTTTCAACAGGTGCAGTGGATCGTTCTGGCTTACCTGTTGGCGATTACCACATTGATTGTCAGCGTTGGGCGTCTGGGAGATGGCATCAGTCGACGTCGATTGCTGTTGATCGGCATCGGTATTTTTACCAGCGCATCGTTGTGCTGCGCGCTGGCCCCGGGGCTGGGCTGGCTGATCGGCGCGCGGGCAGTGCAAGGCCTTGGCGCGGCGATCATGTTCGCATTGACCGTCGCGCTGGTGGCTGACGCAGTGCCCAAGGCGCGGGCGGGCAGTGCGATGGGGTTGCTGGGTACGATGTCGGCCGCCGGTACCAGCCTCGGGCCGGCGCTGGGGGGGCTGTTGATGTCACATGTCGGCTGGCAGTCGATATTTGTGCTCAACGTGCCATTGGGTTTGCTCAACGCGTGGCTGGTGTATCGCTATCTGCCGGCGGATCGGGCAGCAGGGCCGCGTGTTGCGTTTGACGGGCTCGGTACAGGCGTGTTGGTGTTGACGCTGGCAGCCTACGCGCTGGCGATGACGCTGGAGGAGGGTACGCTGGGGTTGCTGCTGATCAGCCTGTGCGGCGCAGGATTGTTCATTGTGGTCGAGATGAAAGCCAAGGCGCCGCTGATTCGCCTGTCACTGTTCGCCGACCCGCGCCTGAGCGGCAGTCTGGCGATGACGTTACTTGTGGCCACCGTGATGATGACCACCCTGGTGGTCGGGCCGTTTTACCTCAGCCGCGGGTTGGGCCTCGCCAGCACCGTGGTCGGATTGGTGTTGTCGGTCGGGCCACTGTCGGCGGCGCTCGGCGGCGTGCCGGCCGGGCGTCTGGTGGATCGCTTCGGTGCCCGGCGGGTGGTGCCGGGGGCGTTGCTCGGGATGATCGGTGGCTGCGCTGTGCTTGCACTCTTGCCAATGAGCCTCGGTGTGCTGGCATACGTGTTGCCGATGACGCTGATCGCCGGCAGTTACGCGCTGTTCCAGGCGGCCAACAATACCGGGTTGATGGCGACGGTCAGTCAGGATGAACGCGGCGTGGTGTCGGCGCTGCTCGGGCTGGCGCGCAATCTGGGATTGATCACGGGCGCGGCGGCCATGGGGGCGCTGTTTGCCATGGCTTCCGGTAATCCGACCCTGGCGCCTGCGGCGGTCATCGCCAGTGGAATGCACATCACCTTCGGCGTCGCCACGGTGCTGATGGCCATGGCTCTGATCATCAGCCGAATCGGGTTCAACGGTGGGCGCGGGCGTGCTCGCGAAGGCGTTGGCCCCGTCAACCTGTCTGGTGATTGACACACAGCCTTCGCGAGCAGGCCCGTTCCCACAGGAGCGCCGTGGGGGGCGTTAGCTGGCGTGGCTACCCAGAATGCTCGCCACCTGCTGCGGCTGACAGTTGAGGTACGGCGACTTTTTCAGCCAACGCTGATCCGGATACCAGGAGAACATGAACTGGCCGTTCTTGAGTTTATCGATCACCTGCCTGGCAATCTGAGGTCGCACTGCCGGGCAACCCTGGCTACGGCCGATACGGCCCTGACGCTTGCTCCACAACGGATTCACGTAATCGGCGGCGTGGATCACGATCGCGCGATCGCGCGCCATGTCATTGAAACCCGGTTCCAGGCCGTCCATGCGTAACGAATAGCCGTGGGTGCCTTCGTAACTTTCCTGCGTGCGGAACAGGCCCAGGCTGGATTGATAACTGCCTTCGCGATTGGAGAACTGCGTGGCGAAGTTTTCTCCGGAATTGGAGCCATGGGCGACCAGGTCGCGCAGCACCAGTTTTTTCCGGGTCAGATCGAAAATCCACAGTCGGCGCGCGGTGGACGGTTGCGAATAATCGATGATTGCCAGGTGGCGAGACGGTTTCGCACCGTTGCTGACGGCGCATTTCATGGCGTTCAAGGCACCTTTCAGCGCTTGGGGATTGAGTTCTGGCGCGGCGTGCGCGAGGCTGGTGAAGAGCACCGGCGATGGTTTGCCGGCGGCGAAAGCTGGGCTGGTCACGGCGACAAGCGTCGCGCTGGTCAGCAAAAGTCGGCGCAAAAACGTCAACATTTATAAAGTGTCCTCACTGGCTACTTATTTGGCACTTTGGCTCCTGACTCCCAGTCATAACCTGCAAGCCCGCAGATCGGGCCTGACTGTTCAGCGCACCTGATGTAAGGTTGGCCATCATCAAGATGGCCATGGATTGGAGTAAAGCAGTTGTTCAAAAAGTACGCATGCTACTTGAGCATTTGTTTGCTCGCTGCGCCGTTTGTCGCTTGTGCCGATGATTCGTTGCCGCCCTTGCAGACGCTGCCCACGCCGCCGGCCGAAATGCCCGTCGAGCCGCAAAGCCCGTTGCAGGCTGTGCTGATCGGTCTGCCACACGCATGCCCGGCCATCGCCGCGCACCTCAACGGCCCCGCACTGGAGCGACTCAACGCCTTTTATCAGCAGCAGGACTGGATGCCGGTGTGGGCCAGTGAGTCCGGGCGGTTGCAGGCCTTGCACGGGCAATTGCAGTTGTTGGCCGACGATGGTCTCAACCCGAACCGCTACCCGGTCGCGATGACCCCGCCCCAGGATGGCGAGTTATGCGCCGATATCGATATCAGCCGCTATTACCTGCAAGCCTTGCAGGATCTGCATTTCGGTCGATTGCTGCAATCTCATTTCGAGCCGCTCTGGCGTGCCGACGATACGCCGCGCGACCGTCAGACTGAATTGCTCGCAATCGCCGTACCGGGGCTAAATGACCTTCGCGCAGCGTTCGACCTCGCACGTCCGCATCTGGCGCAGTACCAGAGCCTGCGTCAGCTCTACGCCGCGCAACGGCTCAAAGCCTTGCCACAATGGCCGTCAGTCGGCAGCGGACCGCTGCTGCGCCCGGCCATGGAAGACAAGCGTGTGCCGGATCTGGCGCTGCGCCTCTATAGCGAGGGTTATCTGGCCGACTACATCGCCCCCCCCGCCAATGCCTACGACGATGTGCTGGTGGAGGCGGTGAAAAACTTTCAAACCAATCATTCGTTGCAGGCTGATGGTGTGGTGGGGCCGGGGACAATTGCCGAACTCAATATCAGCCCGCTGGCCCGCCGAGACCAATTGCGGGTCAACCTCGAACGGTTCCGTTGGCTGGCGCAAGACATCGAGCCCAATGGCCTGCTGGTCAACGTCGCCGCTGCCGAACTGACGCTGTATCAGGGCGGCAAACCCGTGTGGCAGACCCGCACGCAAGTCGGTCGCGCCGAACGCCAGACGCCGCTGCTCAAGTCGCGCGTTACGCGCCTGACCCTGAACCCGACCTGGACCGTGCCGCCGACCATCTGGAAGGAAGACAAGTTGCCGGCGATCCGCAAGGATCAGACGTTCCTCAGCCGCCAGAACCTGCAAGTGCTCGATGCCAACGGTCAGCCCTTGGCGGCAGCCGACATCGACTGGGATAACCCCGGCAATATTCTGCTGCGTCAGGACGCCGGGCCGCGCAACCCGCTGGGGCAGATGGTCATCCGCTTCCCCAACCCGTTCTCGGTGTACCTGCACGACACGCCGAGCAAGGCGCTGTTCGACAAGGGGCCGCGAGCATTCAGCTCCGGCTGTGTGCGGGTCGAGCACCCGATGCAACTGCGCGACCTGCTGCTCACCCCGGCAGAAAGGGCCCGCACCGAGACCTTGCTCGCCACGGGCACCACCCATGAGTTTCGCTTGGCGGCGCCGGTGCCGATCCTGATGACCTACTGGACGGTGCAAGTCGACAGCGCGGGCCATGTGCGCTATTCGCCCGACATCTACAGCCGTGACGGCGCATTGCTGGCGGGGCTGGACAGGGCGCATTAAGCGTCTGCGGGTGCTTGGTTTTCTGAGCACCCGCGTTGCCGGTCAGCATGGCCCACAAAAAACGGATCTATTTCCATGCGACGACTTCCCTCATTGGCGGCCTTGCGCACGTTCGAATGTGCCGCCCGCCACGCGCATTTCGGTCGAGCGGCGGCGGAGTTGTGTGTCACCGACAGCGCCGTCAGCCATCAGATTCGCCAGCTCGAAGAACAGCTCGGCGTGTCGCTGTTTATCCGTGAAGGCCGACAGATTCGTCCGACCATCGCTGCCGGACGCCTGATGCAAAGCCTGCAGCAGGCCTTCGAACTGATGGGCGATGCCTGCGATGAGTTGCGCGATCCGTCGTCGCTGGCGGTCCTGCGCCTGGCTGTCACCGCTGAGCTTGCACAAAAGTGGCTGATGAGTCGCCTCTCCGATTTCTATGCACGCTATCCGCACATCACTTTGCACCTCTATGAACAACCCATCGACGCGAGTGCACCGGGCGAGGACATCGACCTGGCCATCACTTACGGTACCGGCCCGGTGGACAGCAGCGCCTACTTCGTCCGGCCTTTGCCCGACCTGCAATTCTTCCCGGTGTGCAGCCCTGGCCTGTTCAATCAGGGCAGTCTGAAAACGCCCAAGGACCTGACGCGCCACTGCTTGTTGCACGACGACCAGGACGGCAAGACCTGGACTGCATGGCTGACCCGCCACGCCGGCGATCAGCGCCCGGAGCGTCAGCTGTATTTCGCCCATGCCGGGTTGGCGCTGGAGGCCGCCGCGCAAGGGCAGGGCGTGGCGATGGGCGACAACCTCACCGCGCAGGAAGACTTGCAGAGTGGCCGACTGGTGCGTCCCTTCACATCGAGCATGACGGCTCTGGGCCAATACGCGCTGGTTTGCGAGCGCTTGCGGCTAGAGCGTCCGGCCGTGGCGCAGATGCTGGAATGGTTCAACGATCAACTGGCCGATTGATGAGTTGAATTCAACTGTTCCGAAATAATCATCGTTGGCGGGCCAACGCCCTGCGACCTTAGCCTGTGGTCATTCCCATCCCGAAGACGAGGTTTGACCATGGCACGTTTGCTCGACTCCACCCCCAAACACGACGGCTTCCGTCTGCCTGGCGAATTCGAAGCCAAGTCCGGCTGCTGGCTCGGCTGGCCGGAACGCACCGATGTCTGGCGCAACGGCGCCAAGCCTGCGCAGAAAGTCTGGGTGCAGATCGTCACCGCCATCTCCCGCAGCGAACCGGTCACCGTGTGTGCCAGCGCCGCGCAATTCGCCACCGCCCGCCGCCAGTTGCCACCCCAGGTGCGCGTGGTCGAGATGACCTGCAACGACACCTGGTTCCGCGACAGTGGCCCGTGCTTTGTGGTCAATGATCAGAGCGGCGAAGTGCGTGGCGTCGATTTCGAATTCAATGCCTATGGCGGACTCGACGGCGGGCTGTATTACCCGTGGGACAAGGACGACCAGATCGCCAGCAAAATCCTTGAGATCGAGCGTTTCGACCGCTATCGCGCGCCGTTGATTGCCGAGCTCGGCGGGATTCAGAGCGACGGCCAGGGCAGCATCCTCACCACCGAACAGTGCCTGCTCAACCGCAATCGCAACCTGCATATGGGCAAGGACGAAGTCACCCGGCGCCTGACCGATTACCTCGGTGCCGAACAGGTGATCTGGCTGCCACGCGGGTGCAAGTTCGATGAAACCGATGGCCATGTCGACGACCTCGCCTGTTTCGTTCGTCCCGGCGAAGTGGTCTTGCAGTGGACCGACAACCGTGATGATCCGCAGTGGGAAATCTACCAGGAAGCCTACGACATCCTGCGCAGTACCCGCGACAGTCGTGGCCGTGAGTTGATCGTGCACAAACTGCCGCAACCGGACGTGCTCGAATGGACCGCCGAAGAGGCCGAAGGTCTCGATCAGCAGGACAGTACCCACACCCGTCAGGCCGGCACGAAAATCTGTGCTTCGTACATCAACTATTACGCCGGCAATAGTTCGATCGTGGTGCCGCTGTTTGGTGATCGTCAGGACAAAGTCGCGCTGGCGACGCTGGCCCAATTGTTCCCGCAGCACAAGATCGTCGGCATCGAAAACTCCCGGGAAATCCTCCTCGGCGGCGGCAACGTCGCGTGCATCACCATGCCGCAATACGCCGGCCTGAAAAAAGGAGCCTGAGCATGGGCCTGCACAAACTGACTCAAGCGTTAATGCTGGTGCTTGCACCCCTGTGTGTGCAGGCCGCCGACACCGACAAACTGGTGGTCAATCTGTACATCTGGGGCGAATACCTGGCCCCGGATACGTTGAAGAATTTTGAGGCGAAAACCGGCATTCGTGTGGTGGCCGATCACTTTGATTCGCTGGAAACCGTCGAAACCAAACTGCTCACCGGGCGCAGCGGTTATGACCTGGTGCTGACCGCCGGCCAGCACTTGTCGCGGGCCATCCAGAGCGGCGCGATTCAACCGATGGACAAGGCCCGCGTGCCGCATTTCGCCGGGGTGGGTGAGGAGTTTCGCCAGCACATGGCGGTGTTTGATCCGGGCAATCGTTATGCAGGGATCTACGCCTGGGGCACCACCGGTGTGGGTTATCAGCAAGAGGCGATCAAACAGCGTCTGCCCGATGCGCCAACAGACAGTTGGGCCATGCTGTTCGATCCTGCGGTGGTGTCGAAATTCGCCGATTGCGGGGTCAGTCTGCTCAACGATCCCAACGAAGTGTTCGCCGCCGTCATGAAGTACATGGGGCTGGACATCAACCGGCAGAATCTCGATGACTTGAAATTGGCCGAGCAGCAACTGGCGAAGATCCGCCCGTACATCCGCTACTTCGACAATGACCTGAACATCAGCGATCTGGCCAATGGCAACACCTGTGTGGCGATGTCATGGAACGGCAACGTCGCCATCGCCGCGGGGCAGGCGCAGGCAGCCAACAAGCCGTTCACGCTCAGCTACCGGATACCGAAACAGGGCACGCTGATCTGGTTCGACGCCATGGTCATTCCCAAGGATGCGCCGCATCCGCAGGCCGGGCTCGCGTTGATGGACTACCTGATGACCCCCGAGGTGATTGCGCCGATCACCGACACCATTCACTACGCCAATGCGATTACCGCGGCCGATGGGTTGGTCGATGCGGCGATTCGTCATGATCCGGGGACGTATCCCTCTGCACAGGTCAGGGCTTCGCTGTACAGCAAGAATGACAATGGCAAGGCGTTCAATCGGGCGTTGATTCGGGCATTCAGCCGGTTGAAGTCTGGCCTGTAAATGGGCGTTAAATCGACTGATGTCTTCGCGAGCAGGCTCGCACCCACAGGAAACTGCATTACAAATGTGGGAGCAGGCTTGCTCGCCAAGAACGATAACGCCGTCTACGACTTGGGCACCCGCCACAAATACCACGCGGCCACCGTCCGAAACGGACGCCAGTGCACCCCGATCTCAACCATCTGCTTGCGCGTCGGCTGCTCCTCCAGCCCCTTCAAACGCCGGTAGCCTTCACGCACGCCAAAGTCGTCCGCCGGCAAAATGTCCATCCGTTCCAGGCTGTAGATCAGTAGCATCTCCACCGTCCAGCGCCCGATTCCGCGCAGGCTGACGAGCCGCTCGATCAGCGCCTCATCATCCATCGCCAACGCCGTGGCGTAATCTGGCACCACGCCGTCCAGCGTGGCTTGGGCGATGCCCTGAATCGTCGCAATCTTGCCCGCGGAAAACCCGCAGCCACGGATGCGATCAACATCGGTCGCCAGCATCTGCTCCGGCCGCGGAAACGATTGCCCGGGAAACAACCCGACCAATCGCCCGACAATTGCATCCCCGGCCTTGGCATGCAGTTGCTGATAGGCAATCGAGCGCACCAGCGACTCGTAGGGATCCCGCGCTGGATAAGGTTGATGCAGGCAAGGGCCAACAGTGGCGACGAGCCGCTGCCAATCGGTATCGATTGAGGCCAAAAACGCACTGGCTGTGCGATAAACATTCGCCATGCTAATTCAGCAAGTCATCGATTTCAGGAGTGTTCATCGAGATTCCTTTTGCTGGCTGAGTCCAATCGTTAGAAAAGCCAAGGCTGCGTGAGTTGTCGCGCCGCGTTTTCGAGCCTCAGCAGAAAGGCCTTGCGTGGTTGTCCTCCACCATACCCGGTGAGCGAGCCATCCGCGCCGATCACCCGATGGCAAGGCACCACAATGGCCAGACGGTTGTGCCCGTTGGCCAGGCCGACAGCGCGACTGGCGCCGGGTTTGCCCAAACCGGCAGCAATCGCGCCGTAGGTGGTGGTGTGGCCGTAGGGGATTTGCAGCAGTGCCGACCAGACCTGGCGGGCGAACTCGCTGCCGGGCAGGTGCAACGGTACGCTGAACGTGCTGAGGTTGCCTGCAAAGTAGTCGGCCAGTTGTTGTTCGATTTGCTGTAGCGGCGCGTTGTGCCCCGGTGCGACCGCATAGCCATATCGGCTCTGCAACTCTTCGACTTCCCGTGTCAGCGCTGGCCGATCAAGAAACTCCAGCAACACCAGCCCACGGCGCTCAGCCATGGCAATCATCGGCCCCAGCGGTGTGGTCAGCCGGGTAAACAGCAACGGTTCACTGTTGGCTGCGCGACCGGGCGTGATGTGGAACGACTTCTGAAACGCATCACGAAAACCGCTCAGCGATTCATAGCCGGAATCGAACGCCGCGTGGTCGATGGAGGTGCCTTGCTTGATTCCGCCCAGCGCCATACCGAGTCGGCGGGTGCGCAACCAGGCATGGAAGGTCATGCCGAAATGCTGCTTGAACCAGCGCCGCAATTTCAGCGGCTCGATGCCTTCGGCGAGCAGTTGCGCATCGCTCCAGCGCACCTCCGGATCGGCATCCACGGCTTTGAGCACGCTTTGTACCCAGTCCGGCGCAATGGCCGCCGCGTCCAGCGGTTTGCAGCGCAGACAGGCGCGATAACCGGCGGACATGCACTCGTCGGCATGGGCGAAGAATTCGACGTTCTCAGGTTTCGGCTTGCGCGCCGTGCAACTGGGGCGGCAGAAGATCCCGGTGGTTTTCACGGCCGTGAAGAACACGCCTTCATAAGCAGTGTCGCGTTCGAGCATGGCGCGAACCATCTCGGCGTGGGGCGGCAGGACAGTGGTTTGTATGTTCATGGCGTGAGAGTAAAACCAGTTTGTCGATGGCTCCACCGAAAAATCGACAGTGAATTTTTTTATATTTGCAGCACAATCACCGGGTCGCTGAATGTGAGGAATCAAACCCATGCACCCGTTCGTCATCCAACACATCGATCACATCGTCCTGCGCGTTGCGAACCTGCAACGCAGCATCGAGTTCTACGGCCAGGTGTTCGGCGCCGAAGTGGTCAAGCGTAACGAGCCGTTGGGGCTGGTGCACTTGCGTGCCGGCACCTCAATGATCGACCTCGTCGACCTGCAGGGCGAACTTGGCCGCAAGGGCGGCGGGGCGGCCGGGGCCGAGCGGCGCAACGTCGATCACTTCTGCCTGCGCATTGAACCGTTCAATGAGGACGCGCTGACTGCGCATTTGCAGTCTTTCGGGCTGACCGTGGGAAAAGCCGCCAACCGCTTCGGTGCCGAGGGCTACGGCCTGTCCCTGTACTGCTTTGATCCGGACGGCAATCAGGTCGAACTCAAAGGCCCGTGTGAGATTTAAGCGCGTTTCGCCTTCAACAGCGCCGAAGTCGCCCTCGACAACTGCCTGCGCAACAACGGTTACAGGGCCTGGCGAACTATTGGCCCATCGCCGTCGTGGTACCACGGGCAGGGGCGTTGGTCAGTCCGGTCGAACTTTCCGGATACCGAACCGCTCAGAAACAATCTGAGGCGTCCCTTTTGGCGAAAAAATTGATCCTTGCGGTCAGAAAAGGCGATTGGCGTGTAAGATTTCGCCCAATGTCTCTCCAAACCCCGCCTGGCCCCAAGTGGCCCCACCAAGAGCGATCTACATGCAAGCAAAGCCCCGTGAGGTTTATGTGCCACCGGTGTTGCAAGACCTACGAGCCGGGACTGCCGAGTTGCATATCGCGCTGGAAAAGCGTCTGCCTTTTTTCTCCGACGCCCTTGATGTGCCCGCCTTTAAGCGGCTGATCCAGGCCTATTACGGCTTTTATTTACCGCTGGAAAGCGCGTTGCGGGACAGCGATGCGATTCCCGCCGATTTCGATCTGTCACCACGCCTCAAAGCTCAGACACTGCACAGCGACCTGAAAGCCCTGGGGGATTGCGGGGCGGCGATCGACAGCTTGCCGATGTGTCAGCGGTTGCCACTGATCGACTCAAGCGCCGCCAGCCTTGGCGTGTTGTACGTGCTTGAAGGCGCGACCCTGGGCGGGCAGATTCTGCGCCGGGAAATCGCCAGCCGTTTGGGCCTTGATGCGCAAAACGGTGCCGCGTTTCTTGATGTTTACGGCGCCGCCACCGGTCGCCGCTGGCGCGAGTTCATTGAATACCTGGGCAGTCGCCCAATGCCCACCGCCGAACGCGAAGCCGTTGTGCTGGCGGCGCAAAACACATTCAGCTGTTTCGAGCGCTGGCTCGATAGCCGGGAGGTACTGGCATGAGCCCGCAAGACAAAGAAGCTTTTGAAAAACTGTTGGACAACTGTGCCGACGAGCCGATTCGTTTCCCTGGCGCCATCCAGCCCCACGGTTTGTTGCTGACCCTGAGCGAGCCTGCGCTGAACATCATTCAGGTCAGCGCCAACGTCGACACCTTGCTGGCCCGCACACCAGAGGATCTGATCGGCCTGCCGCTTGAGCACCTGATTGGCGACGCGCCAGCCCAGACCGTGCGCCAAGCGTTGCTGCAGTCGGCATTCTTCGATGCCCCGCCGCTGCATTTCCAGCTCAATGGCACTGCGTTCGAAGGTCTGCTGCACCGCCATCAGGGCGTGCTGATTCTGGAACTGGAAATCCACGTCGAAAACTTCCAGCCGCGCAACGTGGCCGGCAGACAGACCCACCTGGGGCGGATGCTTCAGCGCTTGCAAGCCGCCACTACGCTGCAGGCGCTGTACGACATCAGCGTCAAGGAAATCCAGGCCATGACCGGTTACGACCGGGTGCTGATCTACCGTTTCGAGGAGGAAGGGCACGGCCAGGTGATCGCCGAAGCCTCATCGCCGTCGATGGAAGTGTTCAACGGCCTGTTCTTCCCGGCCTCCGACATTCCCGAACAGGCTCGCGAGTTGTACCGCACCAATTGGCTGCGGATCATCCCTGATGCTGACTATCAGCCAGTGCCGCTGGTGCCGAAGCTGCGTCCCGATACGCACACCCCCCTGGACCTGAGCTTTGCCACGCTGCGCAGCGTGTCGCCGATCCACTGCCAGTACATGAAGAACATGGGCGTGCTGTCATCGATGAGCATCTCGTTGCTCAAAGGCGACAAACTGTGGGGCTTGATCAGTTGCGGCAACCGTCAGCCGCTGCACGTTCCACACGACCTGCGCATGGCTTGCCAGACTATCGGTCAGGTTCTGTCACTGCAGATCAGTGCGATGGAAGCGCTGGAACTCAGCCGCCAGCGTGAAGAAAAAGTCGACGCTTTGGCGTTGCTCAATCAGGCGATGATCGACTCGCCGCAAAATGTTTTCGACGGGTTGGCGAACCAGCCGCAAGTGCTCATGGCGCTGACCAACGCTGGTGGTATCGCCATCATTGAAGACAATCAGTTGCACCGTTACGGTCACTGCCCGGAACCGGAAGAAATCCGTGCGCTGCACAAATGGCTGCAAGGCACCGGTGAGCCGGTATTTGCCAGCCATCACCTGGCCAGCGTTTACCCGCCAGCCGCGCACTATCAACAGGTGGCCAGCGGCGTGCTTGCCATGAGCCTGCCAAAACCGGTGGATAACGGCGTGCAGTGGTTCCGTCCGGAGGTTAAAGAAAACATCAACTGGAGCGGCGACCCTCACAAGCCGCTGGATCTGGAAAACTCCGACGCTGGTTTGCGCCTGCGCCCGCGTACCTCGTTCGAAATCTGGAAAGTCGAGATGGCCGGTATCTCCACCAAGTGGAGCCACGGCGATCTGTTCGCCGCCAACGATCTGCGTCGTTCGGCGCTGGAAAATGACTTGGCCCGACAGGTATGCCGCGAACAGGAAGCGGTGCGCGCCCGCGATGAACTGGTCGCAGTGGTGTCGCACGATCTGCGCAATCCGATGACGGTTATCTCGATGCTCTGCGGCATGATGCAGAAGGCTTTCAGCTCCGACGGCCCGCACACTTCGCGCCGAATCTCCACGGCCATCGACACCATGCAACAGGCCGCCGGACGTATGAACACGTTGCTGGAAGACCTGCTCGATACCTCGAAAATCGACGCCGGGCGCTACGTCATCACGCCACAGAAACTCGATGTCGGGCAGATGTTCGAAGAGGCGCAAGCATTGCTCGCACCTTTGGCACTGGACAAGGACATCAGCATTTCCTTCGAGGCAGACCCCGATCTGCGCATCCACGCCGACCCCGAGCGATTGTTTCAAGTGCTGTCGAATCTGGTCGGCAATGCGATCAAGTTCACCCCGCGCTTGGGCACGGTCGGCGTCCATGCCAAATTGGTCGGCAATGAAATTGTCTTCACCGTGCGTGACAGCGGCGAGGGGATTCCCAGTGAAAACCTGCCCCATGTATTCGACCGTTACTGGACAGTGAAAGAGGGCAATCCGACGGGCTCAGGCCTGGGTTTGTACATCACCCAAGGCATCGTCGAGGCGCATGGCGGACGTATCGTTGCCGAGAGTGAGCCAGGGCAGGGCAGTGAGTTCCGCTTTACGGTGCCGCGTCTGGATTGATCGCAGGGGCATTTTCTTCAATACCGTGGTCAGGGCGCTGGTTACCGTGGACGCCTTGTTCCTTGGTTTGAAGCAGGTGTGCGATGAGTCTGATTGTTTCGATGGCGGCGTTTGCCCTGGCCGCGTCCATTACCCCCGGCCCGGTCAACATCGTGGCGCTGAGTTGCGGCGCGCAGTTCGGCTTTCGCGCCAGCCAACGGCATGTCGCCGGAGCTACGTTGGGCTTTGTCTTGTTGCTGGTGCTGATGGGCTTGGGGCTGCATGAAGTGCTCAAACTCTGGCCATTCATGACCCGCGTCGTGCAACTGGCCGGGGTGGCGTTTCTGCTGTTCATGGCCTGGAAGCTGGCGACCGACAACGGGCAGTTGAATGCCGGGGACTCGGGCCGCGCACCTTCGATGCTCTATGGCGCGGTCATGCAGTGGCTCAACCCGAAAGCCTGGCTGGCGTGCGTGGCCGGCATGGGCGCGTTTGTCGCCGATGGCGAGGCGCGGCTGGTCTGGCAGTTCGCGGCGGTGTATCTGGTGATCTGCTATCTGTCGGTGGGCTGCTGGGCGTATGCCGGGACGTTCTTGCGCGGCTACCTGGGCAACCCGGCGGGGATGCGCCTGTTCAACAGGCTGATGGCAGGGTTGTTGGCGGTGTGTGCGATTTATCTGTTGTTGCCTTGAAATCCTCACAGGGGATTGCTGTCAGCCCCGATACTGCCCCGGCGTCGCCGCCAGATGCTGTTTGAACGCCCGTTGAAAGTGCGCTTGATCGGCAAACCCCGCCTCAAGCGCCACATCGGCAATCAACCGTCCACTGCGCAACCGCTCGCGAGCGAACTGGATGCGCTGGTTGATCACAAACGCATGGGGCGTCATGCCGTAATGCTGCTTGAAGGCGCGGATCAGGTACGACGGCGACAACTGCGCCGCGCGGCAAATGTCATCGAGGCTCAGCAGATCGGTGCAGTGTTCGCGGATGTAATCGGCGGCGCGTTCAAGCTTGAAATTCGGCTCGCGCGATGGCTGTTCAGCCGGGTTCAGGCGCAATTGCAGATTCGTGAAAAACTCGACCGCAGCGCTCTGTTTTCGCAGCACATCCTGTTGCCCGTCGACGAGAATTTCGTATAACCCCTTGAGATCGCGGAACAGGCCGGCATCGTTGAGATGGGTGGTCGCAAAGCGGCGGAATTCAAGCTCGGCACTGAAGCCCAGTTGATGTTGCAAATCGGTTAGCCATGGCGTTTCGACGTACAGCATCAGGTATGACCACGGCTGATCATCGATCGGATTGCAGGCGTGCACATCACCGGGGTTCATCAACACCACGGTGCCGGCGGCGACTTCGAACTGCGCCTGTTCATGCACATACGTGCTGCGCCCGGCGGTAATCGCCCCGATGGAAAAGTGCGCATGAGAATGCCGCGCGTAGCAAACCTCGCGACCATCAGCGATACCCCGCGCCTCGATAAAGGGCAGAGCCTCGTCGCGCCAGAAACGCGGGGCTTTTTCAGGGTTTTTCGCGGCAGCGTGTTTCATCGACGTCGTTCCCGGCAGGCCAGGGCCCGAGTGTATTAGCTCTGGCCGGCAAAGGCGCGTTCCAGTTGGGCAATGTCGAGTTTTTTCATGGTGAACATGGCCTGCATCGCCCGTTGGGACTTGCGGGTGTCCGCATCCAGCATCATGTGCATGAACGCCACCGGCACGATTTGCCACGACACGCCGAACTTGTCCTTGAGCCAGCCGCATTGCTGCGCTTCAACCGGCCCACCGGCGCTAAGGTTGCCCCAGAAGTGGTCGACCTCTTCCTGGTTCTGGCAGTTGACCTGAAATGAAATGGCTTCGCTGAACTTGAACGTCGGCCCGCCGTTGAGGCCGGTGAAGGTCTGGCCGTCGAGCTCGAAACTGACGGTCATCACCGCGCCTTCCGGCTTGCCGTGAAATTCCTGACCGACCTTGCTGTAGTGGGTCAGGCCGGTGATTTTCGAGTGGTCGAAGATCGAACAGTAGAACTTCGCGGCGGCCTCGGCCTGATCGTCGAACCACAGGCACGGCGTGAGTTTTTGAAAGCGTTGCATGGCAGTCGTCCTCGGCAGGTTAGACACGCTGGATTAACAGCGTAGTCAGTTCTTGGTCGAACGGCGGTGCCGTAGATCGACAAGTGGGTGCGTGCTGGCTCCCACAGGGATCGCAGCGTGACTGAAACTAGCGCCGCTCAGCCACCATCAGCAACGACTGCGGCACAGGGCTTTGCGGATGCTGCGGTTCTTGCAGTGCGGCCAACTGGAAACCTGCCATGTCGAGCGCATTGATCCAGCTCGACAGCGTGCGGAAATACCACGGCATCGGCTGCCACTGGCCTTCGAACCCGGCGAAGGTCTCTTGCCGCCAACCATCCTGATAATCGCCCGCCGCGACGGCCCATGGGTGCAGCGTCTGGATCACCAGCACACCGCCGGGCACCAGCAAGGCGTTCATCGCCGCGAGCAGCGGGATGATGTCCTGATGCAACAGAGAGAAATTGGCGCAGATCAGGTCGTAGTCCCGCCCGATGTCCACATTCGCTTCAACCAGCGCTTCATAACTGGCGACATACACTTGCGATGCACCGGCCAAACGCGCCGCTTCAACCAATGTCGCGTCGCCATCCACGCCCACTGCAGCAATGCCCCGATCCGCCAGTGCCCGCAATAACCAGCCTTCGCCGCAACCCAGGTCGAGCACGCGCGCAGGTTGCCGGCCCATGATTGCCAGCAGGATCGCCTGATCGGTGACCTGCTGACGGCTTTCAATCGCGCCGCTGCGGACCACTTCGATCCAGACGTGGGCGTTGTCGTGCCAGCTCTGCAAAAGAGTGGATTCAGGGGAGGGCATGTCGTTGTCCGGACCGTTGAGTGGAGGATGCCGTGCGCAAAGATCAGTATGGACGCCGCGTTCAAGATCGCCATGCAGGATGCACTGGCCCTGCATGGCGAACCGTGTGGTACCTACTGCGGCAGGCGCAGTTTATCCAGCAATCGGTTGACCAACAGCTCGTTCAACATGATCACCTGTTGCAGCGCCAGCAGCGGTTTTCGCTCCGGGCCGCCCACCGAGTCGGCGATGTTACCGGCCATGGCATGAGCGTATGACAGCGACTCACAGGCTTCGACGAGCAGGGTTTCTTCATCCAGCGTGGGATCGACGAGAAAGACGGGGCGAAACTTGGGCGAGCTTGGCGGGGCCGACAGTGCTTCGGGTCTGAGGTAGTAGTCGAGGGCGCGATCAGTTGCTTCTTTGACCTTTTGCGGGTCAAGGGCGGGGTCGTGTGGGACTGGATCGGTGTGCGGTGGGTTTGGCGTGATTTTGAACATAGATAAAGCTCCAATTTAAAAAATGGGAGCCATCACCCTCGCTACCAAACGGTGGGTGGCGGCCATGCGCAGGTTGGTAGACCGGTTAAATTGGGAAACCCGGCGCTCACGAATGAGCCCCACGCATGCCCACCATACAAAGCTATACCTCAAAAAAGAGACAGCATCGAAGGTGTCGCAACAACGACAATTTAAAGCGGGCTACCAAACCCGATCACTGATTTGCAGTGACAGGGAAACGATACAACCCGCCCCACAGCCGTGTAAGCCGGCGGATTCTGGCGTACGCGTAGGTAACGGCGCAAGGTTTTGTAGCCTGTATGGCGTTACGCGGAGTGTCATTTAAACGCGCTCACGCAATGATGTTTACGCAGGGGGAATGTGGGTTAGCGAGAGTCTGCGACACCCTCACCATTCAGAGCACTCATGCATGACCGGTGGTCGCCGCATCTGGCCTAAAACGCAAATTGCGCTTAGCTCAATGGGATAAGCCCAAGCGTGCGCAGGCTTCGCGGCCGCAGCGACGCCCCTTCAGAACACCGTGAGTCTGAGGAAAATCCCCGATGCTGACCCTGAATATCAATGGCAAGGATCAGGAGCTCGATGTCCCCGCGGACATGCCGTTGCTCTGGGTTCTGCGCGATATCGCGCACCTGACCGGTACCAAATTCGGCTGCGGCATGGCCCAGTGCGGCGCCTGCACCGTGCATGTCGACGGTGCGCCGTTGCGCGCCTGTATCACCCCGGCCACCGCCGTCGCCCATGGGCAGAAAATCCTCACCATCGAAGGCCTGTCCACGGACGGCTCGCACCCGGTGCAGCAAGCCTGGGCAGAACTGGATGTGGTGCAGTGCGGTTATTGTCAGTCCGGGCAGATCATGTCCGCCGCAGCCCTATTGGCGAAAATCCCCAAACCCACCGACAGCGATATCGATCAGGCGCTCTCCGGCAATATCTGCCGTTGCGGCACTTATCCAAGAATTCGCGCCGCGGTCAAACGTGCGTCCGAAATCGGTTGAACCAGACGGGGAGACAGACCATGAACAGTCCCGTATCGCGTCGGGGTTTTCTCAAAGGCAGTGCCATGTTGGGCGGCGGTCTGGTGGTGGCGTTTGTGGTGCCCGGCGCCCATCGTTTTGCGTTGGCGGCGGAGAATGAGGGCAAGGTCTTTGCGCCCAATGCGTTCCTGCGCATTGCGCCGGACAACAGCGTCACCGTGCTGCTTGGGCATTCGGAGATGGGGCAGGGCATCTGGACCGGGCTGACCATGCTGATCGCCGAAGAGCTGGAGGCCGACTGGTCGAAGATTCGCGTCGAACACTCGCCAGCCTCGGCCGCCGATTACGGTCTACCCGGTTTTGGCGGCATGCAGATTACCGGCGGCTCGACCTCGACCTGGATGGAGTTCGACCGCTATCGGCTGGCGGGCGCTACGGCGCGGCAAATGCTGGTTGAGGCGGCGGCCAAGCGTTTTGACGTGGCGCCTTCGACGATTCGCACCGAGTCGGGCGTGGTGATCGCTGGCGATAAACGCGCCACTTACGGCGAGTTGGCGGACGCCGCCGGGCAATTGCCGGTGCCCGATCCGAAATCCATTACATTTAAAGAGGCCAAGGACTGGAAGGTCATCGGCAAACCCACGAAACGCCTCGATACCCCAGAGAAGATCACCGGCCGCGCCAGGTTCGGCATGGACGTGCAGTTTGAAGGGTTGATGACGGCGATGGTTGCCCGAGCGCCGGTATTCGGTGCCCGCGTCAAATCCTTCGAGGGCGCCGAAGCGCTGGCCGTGCCGGGCGTGCATAAAGTGGTGCAAGTGCCGACCGGGGTGGCCGTGATCGCCGAGCATTATTGGGCGGCGAAACTGGGCCGTGATGCGCTGAAAGTCGATTGGGACCTGGGGCCGCACGCAGACCTGAGCAGCGAGAACGTGCTGGAGCGCTTTCGCAAACTGGCCGCCACACCGGGCACGTCGGCCAGTCAGGCCGGGGATGCCATGGGCAACTTCGGTAAAGCGGCGAAAAAGATCGACGTTGAGTACAGCGTGCCATACCTGGCTCACGCGCCGATGGAGCCGCTCAATTGCACGGTGAAGATCAGCGCCCAGAAGTGTGAAATCTGGACCGGTACGCAATTTCAGACGCTGGACCAAATGATTGTCGGCAAGATCACCGGACTTAAACCCGAGCAGGTCGAAATCCACACCGAATTCCTTGGCGGCGGTTTTGGTCGTCGGGCCAATCCAACCTCCGATTTTGTGGCCGAAGCGGTGGAGGTGGCGAAAGCGGCGGGCATGCCGGTGAAAACCGTATGGTCGCGCGAGGATGACATTCGCGGCGGTTATTACCGTTCGATGTTCCTGCATCAGGCGCGTATAGGGCTGGGAGCCGATGGCATGCCGTTGAGCTGGCAGCATGTGCTGGTCGGGCAATCGATCATGACCGGTACGCTGATGGAGGCGACCATGGTCAAGAACGGCATTGACCCGACGTCGGTTGAGGGCGTGGCCGACAGCCCTTACGTCAAAGGTCTGGCCCATCATCAGGTTGAACTGCATTCGCCGCAGACCGGGATCAATGTGCTGTGGTTACGCTCAGTGGGGCACAGCCACACCGGGTTTGTCATGGAGTCGTTGATCGACGAAATGGCCGCTGCGGCAGGCAAGGATCCGGTCGACTACCGCCGCACGTTGCTCAAGGCGCATCCACGGCATCTCGGCGTGCTGAATCTGGCGGTGGAGAAGGCCAACTGGTCGGCGCCGCTGCCGGACGGGCATGCCTTGGGCGTGGCGGTGCACGAATCGTTTGGCAGCTATGTGGCGCAAGTGGCCGAGGTTTCTCAGGACGATCTGGCCATTCGTGTGCATCGCGTAGTGTGCGCGGTGGATTGCGGGATCGCGGTCAATCCACAGAGCATCGCGGCGCAGATGGAGTCGTGCATCACCTTCGGTCTGGGCATGGCGCTGCACAGCAAACTCACGCTCAAGGACGGCATGGTCACGCAGTCCAACTATCACGACTATCAGGTGCTGCGGCTCAACGAAATGCCGGTGGTTGAGGTGCATATCGTGCCCAGCCACGATAAACCCGGCGGCATCGGCGAGGCGGGTGTGCCGCCGACCGCACCGGCGGTGGCCAACGCCGTGTTTGCTTTGACCGGGCAGCGACTGCGCCAATTGCCGCTGCAATTGTCGGGGGTGTGAGATGAAACGACATCTGCTGTTGGGCGCACTGGTTCTGATGGGTGCAGGCGGATACGCCTCGCAACTGTTCGCCGATGATCAGCAAGCCTTGAAGGCGTTCGACACCATTCAGAAAGTATTCCAGAGCCCGCGTTGCCAGAACTGCCACATTCCCGGGGATTCACCCTTGCAATTCGATGCCGGCACGCCCCACGCGATGAACGTGGTGCGGGGCATGGACGGCAAGGGCGCCGCCGGTTTGCCGTGCGCAACGTGTCACGCCCAAAGCAATCCGCCCGCCAGTTACGGCCCCCATGCGCCTCCCGGTGCGCCGCACTGGAGCCTGCCGCCGGCGGCGCACAAAATGGCCTGGATTGGCCTGCCAGCGGACAAACTCTGCGCGATGATCAAGGACCGTTCGAGCAACGGTGATCGCGATTTTGCCGCGCTGATCAAACACGTCAGCGAGGACAAACTGGTGCTATGGGGCTGGAACCCCGGGGCAGGGCGTGCGCCGGTGCCGGTGCCCCACGACCTATTCGTGAACCAGTTCAAGCTCTGGGCCGATGCCGGCGGGCCGTGTCCGGTGGCGGGGGGATGAGAATCTGAGCCGTTGCTGAATTAGCGCTACGCTGAAGTGTATGGATGCCAATGGAGTGTGCGAATGCTGGTCCCAGGAAAAACCGCCAATGAAGACGCGCGCATTCAAGCGCTGCACGGACTCAACCTTCTCGATTCTGCTCCGGAGGAGCGTTTCGATCGACTGACGCGACTGGCCAGGCGCCTGTTCAATGTGCCGATTGCCCTGGTGACACTGGTCGACAAGGATCGGCAGTGGTTCAAGTCTTGTGTCGGGCTGGACGTCACGCAAACACCCAGGGACGTCTCATTCTGCGGTCATGTGATTCTCAAGGACGATTTGTTGCTGGTTCCCGACGCCCGCCAGGACGAGCGTTTCCATGACAACCCACTGGTCACCGGCGAACCGAACGTTCGCTTCTACGCCGGCTACCCGCTGACCGTGCCCAATGGCAACAAGATGGGCACGCTTTGCCTGATCGACACCAAACCCCGTGAACTCGATGACGAAGAACGTGCGCTACTGCGTGACCTGGCTGGTATGGCCGAGCAGGAGTTGATGGCGGTACAGATCGCGAGCATGGACGAGTTGACGCTGTTGTCCAATCGCCGTGGGTTCATGCAGTTGGCCCAGCACGCGCTGGATGCTTGCGCACGGCTGAACAGGCCGGCGACGCTGCTTTTCTTCGACCTCAATGACTTCAAGCAGATCAACGATCTCTATGGTCATGCCGAGGGTGACAGTGCGCTCAAGACCTTTGCCGACGTGCTGCGCATTGCCTTTCGTGAGAGCGACGTGGTCGGGCGATTGGGCGGCGATGAATTTGTCGCCTTGCTGACAGGCTCCAGTCACGTCGAAACCACGGCGATCATGGCGCGACTCAACGAGATTCTCCAGGAGCGCAACGCCATGTTGCAGCGTGGTTATGCGATTCGCTTCAGCGTCGGCCAGATCGAGTACGACGCCAAGCGCCATGACACTGTGGATCGGCTGCTGGCGGATGCGGATGGCGCGATGTATGCGCATAAGCAGGCGTTGAAGCGTGTCTGATTCAGATTAGTCATGCATTTGGGAATGGATTGTGTCGTCAATGTTCGGCGCAATGGTTTCGTTTACTCCGATGACTAATATATGATCCGTATACATTTCGTATCGGATTTTGCCATGGGCATCGTAAAGATTTCAGAAGACATGCACGAGAATCTGCGCATCTCCAGTAACGCCCTCAGCCGCTCGATCAACGCGCAGGCCGAGCACTGGATGCGCATCGGCATGCTCGCCGAGTTGCACCCCAACCTCGATCACAGCGCCATTTGCCGCTTGCTCATCCGCGCCGAGCAGAACGGTGGGCTGGATTTGCAAACACTGACTCAGGAAGCCGTCACCGCATGAGAAACCAGATCAAGATCAATACCCGGGCCGAGATCGCTCAATCGCGCGTCGCCGGCAAGCTCGCCGCCGAAGTGCTGGCGATGCTGGTGCCGCACGTCAAGGCTGGCGTGACCACGGATGAACTGGATCGGCTGTGCAATGACTACATCGTCAACGTACAGAAAGCGGTTCCGGCCAATGTCGGTTATCACGGCTTTCCAAAAACGGTCTGCGCCTCGGTCAACGACGCGGTGTGCCACGGCATTCCATCGGGCACACCGTTGAAGGATGGCGACATCGTCAACCTCGACATCGCGGTGATCAAGGACGGTTGGTTCGGCGATACCAGCCGCATGTATGTGGTGGGTGAAGCGACGCCGCAGGCGCAGCACTTGATCAAGACCACTTACGACGCCATGTGCGCCGGCATTCGCACGGTGCGTCCGGGTGCGACCCTGGGTGATATCGGCCATGCGATCCAGAGCCTGGCGGAGAAGGAAGGCTTCAGTGTGGTGCGCGAGTATTGCGGGCACGGAATCGGCAAGGTCTACCACGATGAGCCGCAGATCCTGCATTACGGTTTTCCCAATCAAGGCATGAAGCTCAAGGCCGGGATGATTTTCACCATCGAACCGATGCTGAACGCGGGTAAACGTCATGTGAAGAACATGCCGGACGGCTGGACTGTACTGACCAAGGACGGTTCGTTATCCGCGCAATGGGAGCACATGGTGGCGGTGACGGAAAGCGGGTTTGAAGTGTTGACGCCGTGGCCGGATCAGATTGAGGGTTTTGCCGCGATTAACTGAGGGCCACAAAACCTGTGGCGGCGAGCAAGCCCGCTCCCACAGATTTGACCGGCGATGGACGGTTTTTTGGATTCGCCCCACAGGGGGATTTGTAGGGTGTTGATGCGTTTAGTGAGCGCCGGCGGCTTTGTTCAGGTCGCTTTCGCTCCATTCGGTGTAGACGCAGGCATCGGCGGTGGCCCAGCGTACGCGTACCGGATCCCCCGCCTTGAGTGGCATGCCCGCCGCCGACAGCGCTTTGACGGTCATCGACGTCCCGCCCGAGGTCACCACGCTGCAGGTCTGGCTCTCGCCGAGAAACAGCACTTCAACCACCGTCGCTGACACCTCATTCCACCCCCCCATCAACGGCTCATCGCTCGCTTGCTGCACGCTCAGCGCCAAGGCTTTTTCCGGGCGTACCATCAGCAGCACATCCTGATCAGTGTGCAGGCCTGCGGTCAGTCGGATCGACAGCGGCTGCCCTTCAAAACTCGCGGCCGCATTGCCCTGCGCCTTGAGTTTGAGGAAGTTCGAGTTGCCGAGGAACGAGGCGACAAACGCGTTCGGCGGATTCTGATACAGGTCATACCCGCTGCCCAAACCAACGATCTTGCCGTGACTGAAAATCGCAATGCGTTGGGACAACCGCATGGCTTCTTCCTGATCGTGGGTCACGTAAACGATGGTGATGCCCAACCGACGATGCAGTTGGCGCAGTTCGTCTTGCAGGTCTTCGCGCAGTTTTTTGTCCAGCGCACCCAGCGGTTCGTCCATCAGCAGAATGCGTGGCTCATAGACCAGCGCCCGGGCGATGGCGACTCGTTGTTGCTGGCCGCCGGACAGTTGCGAAGGGCGGCGATGAGCGAACTGTTCAAGTTGCACCAGTTTGAGCATCGCATCGACACGCTTGTCGCGTTCGGCCGCAGCGAGTTTGCGGATCGCCAACGGGAAGGCGATGTTGTCGCGCACCGACAGGTGCGGGAACAGCGAGTAACGCTGAAACACCATGCCGATGTCGCGCTTGTGCGGCGGCACATTGACCAGCGACTGGCCGTTGACGAGGATCTCGCCGCTGCTCGGGGTTTCGAAACCGGCGAGCATCGACAGCGTCGTACTTTTTCCGGAACCGCTGGAGCCGAGGAAGGTGAGGAACTCACCGTCCTTGATGTCCAGGGAGATGTTGTCCACGGCGGCAAAGTCGCCGTAGTGCTTGTTCAGGTTGCGCAGGCTGACCAGGGGGTTGTCGTTCTGCTGGGATGCGTCTTTGATCACGGCACTCATGTCGTACTCCTGGGCGCTCAGGCGCTGATGTTGTTGCGCCGGCGCAGGGCGGCGGCGATCACCATGACCAATACCGACAGGCCGATCAGCAGCGTCGAAGCGACGGCGATCACCGGTGTCAGGTCCTGGCGCAGGGTGGTCCACATTTTCACGGGAAGGGTTTGCAGGGTCGGGCTGGCCATCATCACGCTGAGCACCACTTCATCCCACGAAACGAGGAAGGCGAAGAGGGCGCCGGCGACCATGCCCGGACGTATTGCCGGGAACGTCACCTTGAGCACCGCTTGCAGGCGTGAGGCGCCGCAGATCACTGCCGCGTCTTCGATCGACTGATCGAACAGCTTCAGCGAGTTGATGATCGAGATGATGGTGAACGGCAACGCGACGATCACATGGCTGACCACAAAGGCAAACATCGTCCCGGTGTAACCGAGTTTGAGGAACAGCGCGTACACCGCCACGGCGATGATCACCAGCGGCACGATCATCGGCAGAGTGAACAGGCCATAGAGCAATTCCCGGCCGGGAAAGCGCCCACGTACCAAGGCAAACGCTGTCGGCAGACCGAGGATCACGGCGCAGACGGTCGTCAGCACCGCCACCTTGAGGCTGGCGAGTGCCGCATTCATCCAGTCGGGGTTGGAGAAGAACTGGCCGTACCATTTCAGTGTCCACCCCGGTGGCGGGAACACCAGCCATTGGGACGAGCCGAACGACAGCAGGACAATGAACACGATCGGCAACAGCAGAAACAAACCGATCAGCCCGGTGGTGGTGTAGAGCCCGAAACGCATCCGGCGGCTCATGGCATTGGGAGTCAGGAGCATCTCGGCTTACCTCGCGTTACTGGCGCCAACCGGGGATTCCGGCTGAAGCTTCAGGTAGAAGTAAAACAGCACCAGGGTGATGGCGATCAGCAACGCGGCGCCGGCACTGGCCAGGCCCCAGTTGAGGAACGATTGCACCTGCTGAATGATGAACTCCGGCAGCATCATGTTCTGCGCTCCGCCCAGCAGCGCCGGGGTGACGTAGTAACCGAGCGACATCACAAACACCATCAACCCACCGGACGCCAGCCCGGGCCTGCACAGGGGCAGGAACACCCGCAAGAAGTTGGTCCATGGGCTGGCCCCGCAAATCGAGCCGGCCTGCAGGATCATCGGGTCGATGGCCTGCATGGTCGCCTGCAATGGCAGCACGATGAACGGAATCATGATGTAGCTCATGCCGATCACCACGCCGGTCAGGTTATGCACCATTTCCAGCGGCTGATCGATGATGCCCAGCGCCATCAAAGCCTTGTTGATCACCCCTGAGGCTTGCAGCAGCACCAGCCACGAATAGGTGCGGGCGAGGAGGCTGGTCCACATCGACAGCAACACGATGTTGAGGATCCAGCGACCCCAGCCGCGCGGCACCAAGGTGATCGCCCAGGCCAGCGGGAAGCCCAGCAACAGACTGAACAGCGTCACCAGCCCGGCCACTGAAAAGGTGTTGAGCAGCACGCGGGCATACGCCGAGTTGGCGAACAGTTGTTCATAGTTGCCAAGGCCCGGGGTGGGTTCGAGCACACCGCGCAACAGCAAACCAATCAACGGCGCCAGAAAGAACAGGCCGAGGAACAGCAGCGCCGGGACGAGGTTGCCGGCGCCGCGCCAGCGTTGTCTGAGGGAGGGGGCTTGCGGCATCGCAATCGCCTTTTGTCCTGCGGCCGAGCCGGCAGCGCTTGCGGCGCTCCCGGTGGCAGTGGAGGGACGGGACGCAGTGGCCGCCATTTTCATTTGACCAGCCATTCGTTCCACCGTGTCGCGATGGCCTGGCCGTTTTTGGCCCAGTACGCGAAGTCGAGAGTGATCTGATCCTTAGCGTAGGCAGTCGGCAGGTTCGGGGCCAGCACCGAATCCAGGCGCGCCACGCTGTCGACGTTGACCGGGGCGTAAGCGGTCAGGTTGGAGAAGTCGGCCTGGCCTTTGGCACTGCTGGCGTTGGCCAGGAACTTCATCGCCGCGTCCTTGTTTTTCGAGCCTTTTGGAATCACCAGAATGTCAGCCATGACCAGATTCTGCTTCCAGCTCACACCCACCGGCGCGCCATCTTCTTGCAGGGCGTGAATGCGGCCGTTCCAGAACTGACCCATGCTGACTTCACCCGAGGCCAACAGTTGCTGCGACTGCGCGCCGCCGCCCCACCAGACGATGTCTTTCTTGATGGTGTCGAGTTTCTTGAAGGCGCGATCCAGGTCCAGCGGGTAGAGCTTGTCGGCGGGTACGCCATCGGCCAGCAGCGCCAGTTCGAGCACGCCGGGGCTTGGCCATTTGTACAGGGCGCGTTTGCCGGGGTAGGTCTTGGTGTCGAACAGCGCCGTCCAGTCTTGCGGCTTGGCAGCGCCGAGCTTGCCTTCGTTGTAGCCGAGGACGAAGGAGAAGAAGAACGAGCCGACGCCGTAATCGCTGACAAAGCGTGGGTCGATCTTGTCGCGCTGGATGACGTTGAAATCGAGGGGTTCGAGCAGCCCTTCAGCGGCGGCGCGCAGGGCGAAATCGGCTTCGACATCGACCACGTCCCATTGCACGTTGCCGCTTTCGACCATGGCTTTGAGTTTGCCGTAGTCGGTCGGACCGTCCTGCACGACAGTGATGCCGCTGGCCCTGCTGAACGGGTCAGCCCAGGCCTGTTTCTGCGCATCCTGGGTGCTTCCGCCCCAACTGACAAAATTCACGCTCTCGGCGGCCATGGCGGCCTGGCCGGTGACGCTCAGCAGTCCGGCAAAAAGGATTGCGGTTGCAGCTTTGTTCAACACCATTTTTACGCCCTCATTGTTGTGTTTTTGAGCGGGCTTGCGTTGTTGCCCGCCTATCGGGGAGCAGTAGATGGACGTTCTTTGGAATGTCCGGTCTATGGAATATCATATTATGGTATTCCAAACTTTGTGCAAGCACTTTGCCTTACCGGTTATCTGGCGAATGTCCTTTTTGGGGCCGTGAGATGACGATCGGGAAATGCAAAACCCTTGTGGGAAGGGGCTTGCTCCCGAACGCGGTCGGTCATTGAACATTGATGTCGACTGATACATCGCCTTCGGGAGCAAGCCCCCTCCCACAGTTGGAATTGTGTCTGGCGTGGATTATTCGGTGAACGGGATGCTCTCGACCACCTCCAGGTCATACCCGGTCAGGCCTGCATACTTCAGTGGCGGGCCGAGATGGCGCAACTTGCCCACACCAAGGTTCTGCAGAATCTGAGCCCCGGTTCCCACTTCCGAATAAATCCGCGATTGCGACCGGCTGAACTGTCGGGGTGGTTGAGTCAGTTGCGGTACACGCTCCAGCAAAGCCTGGGACGACTCATGATTGGCCAACACCACGACGACGCCATGGCCCTCGGCCGCGACCCGCTGCAGCGCCGCCCATAATGTCCAGTTGCTCGGCCCGCTGTACTCGGCGCCGACCAGATCGCGTAGCGGATCGATCACATGCACGCGCACCAGCGTCGGCGCTTCGCGGCGCAAATCGCCCATGACCATCGCCATGTGCACGCCGCCTTCGATACGGTCTTCAAACGTGATCAATCGGAACGTGCCATGGACCGTCGGCAATTCGCGCTCACCGATGCGTTCGATGGTGTGCTCGGTGCTCAGGCGATAGTGGATCAGGTCGGCGATGGTGCCGATCTTGATCCCGTGCTTGCGCGCGAACACTTCCAGATCCGGGCGACGGGCCATGGTGCCGTCATCGTTCATTACTTCAACAATGACGGATGCCGGGGTAAAACCGGCGAGGCGGGCCAGATCGCAACCTGCTTCGGTGTGACCGGCGCGGGTCAGCACGCCTCCTTCCTTGGCGCGCAGCGGGAAGATATGCCCGGGCTGCACAAGGTCTTCGGCGCGGGCGTCTCTGGCGACAGCGGCGGCGACCGTACGGGCGCGGTCAGCGGCGGAAATGCCGGTGGTCACGCCGACCGCCGCTTCGATGGAAACCGTGAACGCGGTGCTGAACACGCTGCCGTTGCTCGGCACCATCTGTTCAAGCCCCAGGCGTTGGCAATGATCGTCGGTCAATGTCAGGCAAATCAGCCCCCGGGCCTCACGGGCCATGAAACTGATCGCCTCGGGCGTGCAACGGTCGGCGGCCAGCAACAGGTCGCCTTCGTTTTCCCGGTCTTCGTCATCGACCAGCAGGACCATTTTGCCGAGGCGATAATCTTCGATGATTTCTTCGATGCTGTTGAAGGCCATGCTGGACTCTCGATGTGGATGTAATTCGTGGTATACCATAATACAAATTCAACCAAGAGGTCACTATGAAGGCGTACTGGATTGCTCACGTGGACATCACCGATCCCGATCACTACAGCCAATACACCCAACGCGCCCCGAAAGCGTTCGCCGAGTTTGGCGCGAAATTTCTGGCGCGAGGCGGGCGCAGCGAGGCGATGGAAGGACGCAAGACGCCACAGCGCAGTGTGGTGATCGAATTCGATAGCTACGAGCAAGCACTGGCGTGCTACCACTCGGCGGCATATCAGGAGGCGAAGCGCTACCGCGAGGAATGGGCGAGGGCAGAAATCATCATCGTCGAGGGCGTGGCGCCACTTTGAGAATCACCACAAATCCCCTGTGGGGGCGACGGTGATCGTCAGCGGATGAAATGAATCTTGCCGCTGTCGTCGTTGCCCATGTAGATCCCATACACCCCGGCCTGGCGTTCCTCGATGTAGCGTTCGAGGATCTGCCGGATCGCCGGGTAGTAGATCTGCTCCCACGGGATGTCTTCGGGGGCGAAGAACTTGTAGTCCAGGGTCTCGGGGCCGAACTGGCCGGTGATCTCCAGCGCGAGGGCGCGGAAGATGATGTACACCTCGCTGATCTTCGGCACGCTGAAGATCGAATAGGGCGAGACGATTTCCGCGCGCACGCCGCTTTCTTCCCAGACTTCGCGCAGCGCCGCCTCCTCGGTGGTCTCGCCGCTTTCCATGAAGCCCGCTGGCAACGTCCAGGTGCCCGGACGCGGTGGTATCGCTCGTTGGCACAAGAGGTATTTGCCGTCCTGCTCGATGATGCAGCCGGCAATGATCTTCGGATTGACGTAGTGGATGTAGCCGCAGCCGCGGCACATCAGGCGCTCGTGCGTATCACCCGGCGGCATCTGCTGACCGAGGTCAGGGCCACCGCATTTCGGGCAAAAGCTCGGGCTGGACATGTCAGTGACCTATGCGCGGTTCTTTCAGCGCGATGGGCAGGGTGATCGCGGGAGTTGCGCCGGTCTCTTCCTGTTTGCGCTTGAGGTAATCGAGGGCGACCGTCGCGGCAGCGCGGACGTGATCAACGCAGGCCTGATGCGCCAGCAGCGGGTCGCCGCTCTTGATTGCCGCGACCATTTTTTCCATTTCCTGATTACTGGCGCCACGACGGTTTTCCTGGGACACCGACGTCGCCCGCAGGTAGCTGATGCGTGCCTGCAACTGGCGCAATTGCGTGGCCGCAACGTGGTTGCCGGAGCCTTCGAGCAGGACGTCGTAGAAGCCTTGTACCGAGTCGATCACCTGTTGCAGCTCGCCGTCCTTGAGCGCCTTGCGGTTCTCTTCGAGGGCTTTTTCCAGGGCTTTGATGTCCTTGGCTTTGGCGCGCAGGGTGAACAGTTGAACGATCAGGCCTTCCAGCACGCAACGCAGTTCGTAGATATCGACGGCGTCGGCCAGGGTGATGATGGCGACACGCGGGCCCTTGGCGTCAGCGAATTCCACCAGGCCTTCGGATTCAAGGTGACGCAAGGCTTCGCGCACCGACGTGCGGCTCACGCCCAGGCGATCGCACAGATCGCGTTCAACCAGACGATCGCCTGGCATGAGCTGGAAATTCATAATCGCGCTACGCAGTTTATCCAGCACGATTTCGCGCAGGGTAACGGGGTTGCGATTGACCTTGAAGCTGTCGTCGAGTGGCTGGCGTTTCATGGGATCCGCTCTTTAAGTTGGCTGTCCATGCCAGACGGGCATCTAAACAGCCGAGGGGTTAACTGGAGGCCTCGGCGTCGGCTTCGGCGAAGGCTTCACGGGCGAGCCGGAAACTGTCCACGGCCGCCGGGACGCCGCAATAAATGCCGACCTGAAGCAGAATTTCGCGTATTTGCTCACGACTCAGGCCGTTACGCAAGGCGCCACGTACATGCAGCTTGAGTTCATGCGGGCGGGTAAGCGCCGAGATCATCGCCAGGTTGATCATGCTGCGTTCTTTGAGCGACAGACCTTCGCGACCCCAGACATGACCCCAGCAGTATTCGGTGACCATTTCCTGCAGCGGACGGGTGAAGTCGTCGGCGTTCTCTATTGAGCGTTGCACATAGGCTTCGCCCAAAACCTGAGTGCGGATCTTCAGGCCTTTTTCGTACTTTTCGTGACTCATCATTCCTCCAATCACCCTGTTTCTCCCTGTGGGAGCGGGCTTGCTCGCGAATGCGGTGGATCATTCGACATTGATGTCGACTGACACGATGCCTTCGCGAGCAAGCCCGCTTCCACATTGGGAACAATGTGTATCCGTCAGGCCAAGGTGGGCAGGGCGCCCAGCTTGCCCTTGTGATAAATCATCGGCGCTACCGGTTGCGCTGGCAGGGTCAGATTTTTCACTGCGCCAACGATGATCGCGTGGTCGCCACCGTCGTATTCACGCCACAACTCACACTCGATGATTGCGGTGGCTTTGGCGAGAATCGGATTCCCGAGTTCGCTCAAGTGCCACTCGATGCCTTTGGCTTTGTCCTTGCCTTTACCGGCGAAGGCGTAGGCTTCAGCGGTCTGCTCGGCGGACAGCAAATGGATCGCGAATTTCTTGCTGTCACGCAGCACGGGGTAGGTGTCGCAAGCGTAATTGGGGCAGAACAGCACCAGCGCCGGATCAATCGACAGCGCACTGAAGGCGCTGGCGGTGATGCCGACGATGGCGCCATCCGGATCGAGGGTGGTGACGACCGTGACGCCGGACGGAAACGAGCTCATGACGTCTTTGTAAATGCCGGGTTCGATCATGTCGCAGGACTCCTAGCGCATCACAAACGGATCAGGCATTGGCGCCTGAGAGAGGTTGATCCACACCGTTTTCAGTTCGGTGTAGGCCAGCACCGAGTCGATGCCGCTTTCGCGTCCATAGCCACTGTTCTTGAAGCCGCCTATCGGTGCCATCGCTGAAACGGCGCGGTAGGTGTTGACCCAGATGATCCCCGAACGCACGTCGCGCGCCAGGCGATGGGCGCGGCCCAGATCGCGCGTCCAGATGCCGGCGGCGAGTCCGAATTGCGAGTCGTTGGCGATCGCCAGCGCTTGGGCCTCGTCCTTGAAACGGATGACCGACGCCACTGGGCCAAAGACTTCTTCCTGCATGATCTTCATCGAATTGCGATCGCACTCGAACAGCGTCGGCTCGTAGAACCAACCTTCACCGAGACCGCTCGGACGTTTGCCGCCGGTGCGCAAGCGCGCGCCTTCTGCGATGGCGTCGGCGACCAGCCCTTCAACCACTGCCAGTTGCTGCGCGGTGGCCATCGGGCCCATTTCGCTGCTGTCTTCCTGCGGGTTGCCGATGCGGATGCGTTTGGCCCGTTCGACCAGACGACTGACAAACTCGTCGTAAATCTCGTCCTGCACCAACAATCGCGAACCGGACACACAGCTCTGGCCCGAGGCCGCATAGATCCCGGCAATCGCGCCGTTGATCGCGCTGTCGAGATCGGCGTCGGCAAAAATGATGTTCGGCGACTTGCCGCCCAGTTCCAGCGACAGCTTGGCGAAGTTCTCGGCGCTGCTGCGCACCACATGCCGGGCCGTGGCCGCGCCGCCGGTGAAGGCGATCTTGCGGATCAGCGGATGGCGGGTAAGGGCGGCGCCGGTGCTCGGGCCGTAACCGGTCACAACGTTGACCACGCCTGGCGGAATCCCGGCTTCGAGGGCCAGACGCGCCAGTTCAAGGATGGTCGCCGACGCGTGCTCTGACGGCTTGATTACGATGGTGTTACCGGCGGCGAGCGCCGGCGCGAGTTTGATCGCGGTCAGGTACAGCGGACTGTTCCAGGGAATGATCGCCGCGACCACGCCCATGGCTTCGTGAACCGTGTAGGCGAACAGGTCGGGCTTGTCCAGCGGCAAGGTGCCGCCTTCGAGCTTGTCAGCCAAACCGGCGGTGTAGTGGAAGAATTCCGGCAGATAACCCACCTGACCCCGGGTTTCACGGATCAGTTTGCCGTTGTCGCGGCTTTCCAGCTGCGCCAGTTGCTCTTTGTTCTCGGCGATCAAGTCACCGAGGCGGCGCAGCAGTTTGCCGCGCGCGGTGGCGGTCAGACCGCGCCAGGCAGGGCTGTCGAACGCGCTTTGCGCTGATTGCACAGCGCGTTCGACGTCGGCCTCATCTGCGTCAGGCAGTTCAGCCCAAGGTTCGGCCAGGGCCGGATTGAGGCTTTGGAAAGTCTTGCCGCTGAGGGCATCGACCCATTCTGCGCCGATGCACATCTGGAAGCGTGCGAGTGTCATGCAACGATCCCCTTTATATGGTTTTGTCGGGAGTGTGCGAATTCGAGAAATTCCAACAGCGTCTGGTTGACCAGACGCGGCGACTCTACGGGCATCATATGCCGTTGTTCCGCCAGCACGGCAACCTTCGCGCCGGGGATGCGGCGGGCCAGTTGCTCGGCCATTTCCGGGGTCGAACCGGGGTCGAGCTCGCCCGTGGCGATCAGCGTCGGCGCCTGAATGCTGCTCAGGTCGTCGGCGCGGTACATGTCCTGCGTCGCGAACAGTTCGTAGGTGGTCAGGTAACCCTGTGGGTCATTGCCGGCCAGGGTCTGGCGGATCGCGGCGATCTGCGCCGGGTTGGCGGCCTGATATTCGCGGCTGAACCAGCGCGACAGCGCGGCTTCGGCATTGGCGTCCGGACCGTGTTCGGCGGCTTGAGCGGTGCGCGCAATGACGCCGGCGCGCTGCTCTTCGCTGCGATTGAACACGCTGTTGAGCACGACCAGGCTTTGCAGGCGCTGCGGGTAATGCAGCGCAAAGGCCCGCGCCACCAGACCGCCCATCGAGAAGCCGATCACCGCTGCTTGCGGCAGGTTGAGGTGATCGAGCAGCTCCAGCAACTGATCGGCGTAACCGAGCAGGTCGGTACCGCTGGCCGGTCGCGGGCTGGCGCCATGGCCAAGCATGTCGTAAGCGACCACCCGATATTGCGTGGCGAGGCCGACGATCTGGCCGCCCCACATTTCTTTGTTCAGGCCCACGCCGTGGATCAAGACCACGGGCTGGCCTTCGCCGGTCGCCAGATAACTGGTGCCAGCCGGGGTGAGTTCAGCGGTGAGCCGAATCATGGAGCGCTCCTGCAATGCCTTTTTATTGTGATTACTGGGCTTTTTCGGCGGCCAGTTCTTCCAGATCGATGTAACGGTTGCCGATGCGCGGGTGCAGGCGGCCACCGTCGGCGCAACCCAGCACCACGACGATTTCGTCGGCGCGCGGTGCGTCTTCGATCTGCATTTCCAGGGTGATGTAGTGCGAACGCAGGCCTTCGTCGTCCTTGTGCATCATCGGAATCTGAATCGAAGTGCCCGGGCCGCCGCGCTTGTTGGTGAAGCTCAGGTAGCTCTTGGCTTTGACCGCTTCGCGGTAGTGGTTGCCGAAGCGCAGGGTGTGGATCACGGCGGAGGCGTGTTCGATTTCGCCGTCAGCACCCACCACGGCAGCCTTGCCGTAGGCCTCGATTTTTTCTGCGCCGCCAATGAGGCCGACCAGACGCTCGACCATCATGGCGCCGAGGTCGGAGCAGTTGGCGCGGATCTGCGGTTTCAGGTCTTCGACAAAGCCGTTACCCACCCAAGGGTTTTTCATCACAACAGCGAGGCCGATCATGGTCACCGGCGTGTCGGTGGCTTTGCCGCCTTCGATGAAGGTTTCTTCGACATAGCTGACGATCTTGCGAATTTCGAAACTCATGAGCTGCTCCGTAGGGGGATTGAGGGTGTCTGTGCGTCTGATGGTATACCATAATACCAATCGTGCAAGTCCCCTCGGTAACTTTTGCCGCATCCATCCGGCGAATGGCCATGCATTCACCTACAGCCACAAATCCCCAAAACACCACTAACCCTGTGCGAGGGAGCTTGCTTGCGAAATCGGCGCATTCACATCGCCTTCGGGAGCAAGCCCCCTCCCACAATGCAAATCACTGGCGACAGGAGCCTGTATCTGGTTAACAAAAGATAACGTGGCGCCGATTGTCAGACGTTTCGAAAGCCCGATAGGATGAGCCAGCTTCCGAAGGGGCTCTGGATGGCGGGTTTCAGGACTATGCTTCTGACCAGTCATCACCGGAGCACCCTTGCGGCGCCCTTGAAGGCCAAACGGCCTAACAATAATAAATAGGGGAAGGTCTATGAGTCGTTGCCGCCCGCCGGCGTTTCGCAACACCGCGTTGCTGGTCACAGCACTCTCCATGCTGGGCTTCGCCAGCGTGTCGGCACCCGTGATCGCCGCCGAGGCGCCAGCCGACGTGGTGTATGCCCTCGAATCAGCCAAAGCCGCAAAAAGCCTGATGCTTGACGTCGTCCATGCCGGCGCCCGATTGGTGGCCGTCGGGGATCGTGGGCACATTCTCTATTCCGATGACCAGGGCAAGTCCTGGACCCAGGCCAAGGTGCCGAGCCGGCAACTGCTGACCGCTGTGTACTTTGTCGACGACAAACATGGCTGGGCCGTCGGCCACGATGCGCAGATTCTCGCCAGCGAGGACGGCGGTCTGACCTGGACCAAACAATTCGAAGACCTCAAACGCGAATCGCCGCTGCTCGACGTCTGGTTCAAGGACGTCAACAGCGGTATCGCCGTAGGTGCCTACGGCGCGCTGCTGGAAACCACCGACGGCGGCAAGCATTGGGAAGACATCAGCGACCGCCTCGACAACGAAGACCAGTTCCACCTAAACGCCATCGCGGCGGTGAAAGACGCCGGGCTGTTCATTGTCGGCGAGTCGGGCAGCATGTTCCGCTCCGCCGATGGGGGGCAGACCTGGGAAAAACTTGAAGGTCCTTATGAAGGCTCGCTGTTTGGCGTGATCGGCACGGCCCAGCCCCAGACGCTGCTCGCTTACGGCTTGCGCGGCAACCTCTACCGCTCCACGGATTTCGGCAGCACCTGGGAACAGGTCGAGCTGAAAGCCGCGCGAGGCTCGCTGGAATTCGGTCTGTCCGGCGCTACGTTGCTCGAGGACGGCTCGATCGTGATCGTCGGCAACGGTGGCTCGGTGATCAGCAGCAGCGACGACGGCCAGACCTTCAGCGTGTTCAATCGCCCGGATCGCATTTCGCTGTCGTCGGTCACCGCCGCCGGCAACGGCAACCTGATTCTGACCGGGCAGGGTGGTGTTCACACCACGCTGTCAAACGGTGCCGAGATCAATAATAAGAAGGCGGGGCTATGACTTCCTTGAGCAATCATCATCAGGACAAGGCGACGTTCCTTGAACGTCTGATTTTCAACAACCGCCCGGTGGTGATCCTGATCTGCCTGGTGGTGAGCATTTTTCTGTTCTGGCAGGCCACGCTGATCCGGCCGTCCACCAGCTTCGAGAAAATGATCCCGCTCAAGCATCCGTTCATCGAGAAGATGATGGAGCACCGCAACGACCTGGCGAACCTGGGCAATACCGTGCGTATTTCGGTGGAAGCCACCGACGGCGACATCTTCTCCAAGGAATACATGGAGACCCTGCGCCAGATCAACGACGAGGTGTTCTACATCTCCGGCGTAGACCGTTCCGGTCTGAAGTCGCTGTGGAGTCCTAGCGTGCGCTGGACCGAAGTGACCGAAGAGGGTTTCGCCGGCGGTGAAGTGATTCCGCAGAGCTACAACGGCTCGCAGGACAGCCTCGATCTGCTGCGCAACAACGTGCTCAAGTCCGGTCAGGTCGGACGTCTGGTGGCCAACGACTTCAAGTCGAGCATCGTCGACATTCCGCTGCTGGAGTCCTACCCGGACCCGCAGGATCAGGGCAAGTTGCTGGCGCTGGATTACCGCAAGTTCTCCCATGAACTGGAAGAAAAGATCCGCGACAAGTTCGAAGCGCAAAACCCCAACGTCAAAATCCACATCGTCGGTTTCGCCAAGAAAGTGGGCGACCTGATCGACGGTCTGGTGATGGTGGTGCTGTTCTTCGGCATCGCGTTCGTCATCACCCTGATCCTGTTGCTGTGGTTCACCAACTGCGTGCGCAGCACCATTGCGGTGTTGAGCACCACGCTGGTGGCGGTGGTCTGGCAACTGGGGTTGATGCACTTCTTTGGCTTTGGCCTCGATCCGTATTCGATGCTGGTGCCGTTCCTGATCTTCGCCATCGGCATCTCCCACGGTGTGCAGAAGATCAACGGGATCGCCCTGCAATCGAGCGAGGCAGAAAACGCCCTGACCGCCGCACGGCGAACGTTCCGGCAACTGTTCCTGCCGGGGATGATCGCGATTCTCGCGGACGCGGTCGGCTTCATCACGCTGCTGATCATCGACATCGGTGTGATCCGCGAACTGGCTTTCGGCGCGTCCATCGGTGTGGCCGTGATCGTGTTCACCAACCTGATTCTGCTGCCGGTCGCGATCTCTTATGTCGGCATCAGTAAACGCGCCATTGCCAGAAGCAAGAAGGACGCAAACCGCGAACATCCGTTCTGGCGCCTGCTGTCGAACTTCGCCAGCCCGAAAGTCGCACCGGTCTCCGTTGCTCTGGCGCTGATCGCCTTCGGTGGCGGCCTCTGGTACAGCCAAAACCTGAAAATCGGCGACCTCGACCAAGGTGCGCCGGAGTTGCGTCCGGACTCGCGCTACAACAAGGACAACAACTTCATCATCAACAACTACTCGACCAGCTCCGACGTGCTGGTGGTGATGGTCAAGACCAAGAAAGAAGGTTGTTCGCGTTACGAAGCCATGGCACCGATCGATGAGCTGATGTGGAAGATGCAGAACACCGAGGGCGTGCAGTCGGCGATCTCGCTGGTGACCGTGTCCAAGCAGATGATCAAGGGCATGAACGAGGGCAACCTGAAATGGGAAACCCTGTCGCGCAACCCAGACGTGCTGAACAGCTCGATTGCACGGGCCGATGGCCTGTACAACAACAGTTGCTCAGTAGCGCCGGTGCTGGTGTTCCTCAACGATCACAAGGCTGAAACCCTTGATCGGGCGGTGCATGCGGTGCAGGAATTTGCCAGGGAGAACAATAAGGACGGTCTGGAGTTCATCCTGGCGGCGGGTAACGCCGGGATCGAAGCCGCCACCAACGAGGTCATCAAGCAGGCTGAATTGACCATCCTGATTCTGGTGTACATCTGTGTGGCAGTCATGTGCATGATCACCTTCCGCTCGTGGGCGGCGACCTTGTGCATCGTGCTGCCACTGGTGCTGACGTCGGTACTCGGCAACGCACTGATGGCGTTCATGGGCATCGGCGTGAAAGTCGCGACCTTGCCGGTGGTGGCGCTGGGTGTGGGGATCGGCGTGGACTACGGCATCTACATCTACAGCCGTCTGGAGAGTTTCCTGCGTGCCGGTCTGCCGTTGCAGGAAGCCTATTACCAGACCCTGAAATCCACCGGTAAAGCGGTGCTGTTCACCGGCCTGTGCCTGGCCATCGGCGTGTGCACCTGGATCTTCTCGGCGATCAAGTTCCAGGCCGACATGGGCCTGATGCTGACCTTCATGCTGTTGTGGAACATGTTCGGTGCGCTGTGGCTGCTGCCGGCACTGGCCAAGTTCCTGATCAAACCGGAGAAGCTGGCGGGGCAGAAAGGCAATTCGTTGTTTGCCCACTGACCTGAGCGCCTGAAACGACAAAGCCGCAACCTTCGGGTTGCGGCTTTTTTTATATCTCGATATTCACACTAACCCCCTGTGGGAGCGGGCGATCTTCAGTGTTCAGGAGCGTTCGGTACCAAGCACTACGCTCAGCGCACTGCGTGCATCATCCAGTTGCACCAACGTCGCATGCCTTGCACCCAAGGCATCACGGTTCTCGATCGCGGTGAGAATCGCCTTGTGCCGTGGCAACGCCAATTCATGCAGGTTCGGCCGTTGATTCGAATGCTTCAACGCCTCGGCAATCGCCACCGAGAGCATGTTGCACAGATTTGCCAGCAAATCATTGTGAGTCGCATCGGCAATCCTGCTGTGGAAATCCAGGTCCGGTTGCAACAGGGCTTGCGGTGTCGATGCAGCCTCCATGCGCTGGTAAGCCTCGCCGATGGCGGTGATCTCAGCGTCGGTCGCATGCTGGGCGGCGAGGGCGGCGGCGGCCGGTTCGATGATGCTGCGCACGCTGGTCAGGACATTGAAAAATTCATTCTGCGGGCTGCTTTGCATCAGCCAGTGCAGCACGTCCGGGTCGAGCATGTGCCATTCGCGGCGCGCCTTGACCACCGTGCCCACGCGCGGTCTGGAGTACACCAGACCTTTTGCCACCAACACCCGCGTGGCTTCGCGCAACACCGGTCGACTGACCGCGTACTCCTCGCAGAGCAAGGCTTCGGCGGGCAGTTTGTCGTCGGGCAGGAAGCGTCCGGAGACGATCTGCATGCCCAATTCCTGGACGATGCGCGAGTGCATGCTTTTGCGGTCGGAAGGTTTGCGGTAATCCATGGGGAGTGGCGCGATCCTGAGCGATTAAGATGCCGCGCATCATAGCAGGCACGACACAAACGTGAGGCAGACAGACAATCAAATGTGGGAGCGGGCTTGCTCAAGAAAGCCCGCTCCCACAGGGGGATGCATTCCAATGCAGGCGCTGGCGAAGGCTGCGATTGTTTGTTTTTAATGGGAATGGCGCGGCACTTCAGCTCCACGGCAGCCGACCAGGAAGTCGAAATCGCAGCCCTGATCCGCCTGCAGCACATGGTCGATGTACAACTGACGATAACCGCCCACCAATAATTGCTGCGGCGGTTGCAGGTCAGCCATGCGCGCGGCCAGTTCGGCGTCCGGAATGTCCAGGTGCAGACGCCCGGTGGCGCAGTCGAGTTCGATCCAGTCGCCTTCTTTCACTGTGGCCAGGGGTCCGCCGGCGGCGGCTTCCGGGGCAACGTGCAAAACCACCGTGCCGTAAGCGGTGCCGCTCATCCGTGCGTCAGAGATGCGCACCATGTCCGTCACACCCTCGGCCAGCAGCTTGGCCGGCAGGCCCATGTTGCCGACTTCAGCCATGCCCGGATAACCCTTCGGCCCGCAGTTTTTCATCACCAGAATCGAGTTGGCATCAACATCCAGTTCTGGGTCGTTGATCCGCGCCTTGTACATGTCGAAGTTCTCGAACACCACGGCACGGCCGCGATGCTGCATCAACGCTGGCGTGGCGGCGGACGGTTTGAGCACGGCACCAAGAGGTGCCAGATTGCCGCGCAGTACGCAGATGCCGCCGTCAGCACGGATCGGATTGTCGAGGGTGCGAATGACCTCGTCTTCGCCGTAGATCGGCGCGTCTTTGGTGTTCTCGCCAATGGACTTGCCGTTGACTGTCAGCGCGTTCGGATGGGGGATCAGATTGGCCTCACCGAGACGGCGCAGCACCGCTGGCAATCCCCCGGCGTAATAGAACTCTTCCATCAGAAAACGCCCGGAAGGTTGCAGGTCGACGATGGTCGGCATGCCGCGACCGATGCGCGTCCAGTCGTCCAGTTCCAGTTCGACGCCGATGCGTCCGGCGATGGCTTTCAAATGGATCACGGCGTTGGTCGAACCGCCGATGGCGGCGTTGACGCGAATCGCGTTTTCGAAGGCTTCCTTGGTCAGGATCTTCGACAGTTTCAAATCTTCACGCACCATTTCCACAGCGCGCATGCCGGACATGTGCGCCAACACGTACCGCCGCGCATCTACCGCCGGGATGGCCGCGTTGTGCGGTAAGGAAGTGCCCAGTGCTTCAGCCATGCAAGCCATGGTCGACGCGGTGCCCATGGTGTTGCAGGTGCCCGCCGAACGCGACATGCCGCCCTCGGCTGCTAGGAAGTCGTCCAGGGTGATGGTGCCGGCCTTGACTTGCTCACTGAGCTGCCAGACCACGGTGCCCGAGCCGATGTCCTTGCCTTTGTGTTTGCCGTTGAGCATCGGCCCGCCGGTGACAACAATGGCCGGCACGTCGCAACTGGCCGCGCCCATCAGCAGCGCCGGAGTGGTTTTGTCGCAACCGGTCAGCAACACCACGCCGTCAATCGGGTTGCCACGAATGGCTTCTTCGACGTCCATGCTCGCCAGGTTGCGTGTCAGCATGGCGGTGGGACGCAAGTTCGATTCGCCGTTGGAGAACACCGGGAATTCCACCGGGAAACCACCGGCCTCGATCACCCCGCGTTTGACGTGCTCCGCGATCTGGCGGAAATGCGCGTTGCACGGGGTCAGTTCCGACCAGGTATTGCAGATGCCGATGATCGGCTTGCCATGAAACTGGTGGTCGGCGATGCCCTGATTCTTCATCCAGCTGCGGTACATGAAGCCGTTCTTGTCGGCCGTGCCAAACCATTGGGCCGAGCGCAGGGTGGGTTTCTTATCAGACATGATCGATTCTCTTATTGTATGACTATAGTGTTCGAGCTGAGGCTTAACATAAGCGCAATTTAGGCGGTTTGGAAGTGGTTGTTGGGTAATTAGTATTACTATATAGTCGTTTTCGACGGAGGGATGGCCCTGGCGGTTTTTCGTGAGAGGCGTCCCCCGAGGTTCTATAAAAACAACAATCGGAGACCGATCCCATGAGCCAGGAACTGCGGCTTATTCGCCGCATCACGCTGAAACTGATCCCCTTCCTGATCCTGCTGTACCTGATTGCCTATGTGGATCGCTCCGCCGTCGGCTTCGCCAAACTGCACATGGGAGCCGACATCGGCATCGGTGATGCGGCTTATGGCCTCGGTGCTGGGCTGTTCTTCATCGGCTACTTTCTGCTGGAAATCCCCAGCAACCTGATGCTTGAGCGTTTCGGCGCGCGGCGCTGGTTCGCGCGGATCATGATCACCTGGGGCGCCATCACTATCGGCATGGCGTTCGTCCAGGGCCCACACAGTTTCTATGTCATGCGCTTTCTGCTCGGTGCGGCAGAAGCGGGGTTCTTTCCCGGCGTTCTGTACTACATCACCCAATGGTTCCCGGTGCGCCATCGCGGCAAGATTCTTGGCCTGTTCATTCTTTCGCAGCCCATCGCGATGCTGATCACCGGCCCCGTCTCCGGCGGCCTGCTGGGGATGGACGGCGTCCTCGGGCTGCATGGCTGGCAGTGGCTGTTCATCGTCATCGGCACCCCGGCAATCTTGCTGACCTGGCCAGTGCTGCGCTGGTTGCCGGATGGCCCGGAGCAAGTGAAGTGGATGGATCAGGCCGAGAAGGACTGGCTGACCCGTGAGCTGAAAAAAGATCTGGAGGAATACGGCCAGACCCGTCACGGCAATCCGCTGCATGCGCTCAAAGACAAACGCGTCTTGCTGCTGGCGCTGTTCTATCTGCCGGTGACCTTGAGCATTTATGGCCTCGGCTTGTGGCTGCCGACGCTGATCAAACAATTTGGCGGCACTGATCTGGTGACCGGTTTCGTGTCATCGGTGCCGTACATCTTCGGGATCATCGGTTTGCTGATCGTGCCGCGCAGTTCAGACCGTTTGAATGATCGCTACGGCCATCTGGCAGTGCTTTATGTGCTGGGCGCGATAGGTCTTTTTCTCAGTGCCTGGCTGTCGATGCCAGTGGCGCAGTTGGCCGCGCTGTGTCTGGTGGCGTTTGCGCTGTTTTCCTGCACGGCGGTGTTCTGGACCTTGCCGGGGCGCTTCTTTGCCGGCGCGAGTGCAGCGGCAGGGATCGCGTTGATCAACTCGGTGGGCAATCTTGGCGGTTACATCGGGCCGTTCGTGATCGGCGCGTTGAAGGAATACACCGGGAATCTGGCGTCGGGCCTGTATTTCCTCTCGGGGGTGATGGTGTTCGGGTTGGTCCTGACCGGTGTTGTGTATCGAGTGCTTGAGCGCAAACACGTACTGCCCGTTGACCAGTTCGCCGCCAGCGCACGCGGCGCTACCCGAACCTGAATCTAAAGAACAGCACAGAACCCATGTGGGAGCGAGCAAGCCCGCTCTCACAGTGGTTCGGCGTGGTTTTCAACATTTGTGCTCTAAAAGGAGAAGAACATGCATCTGGTGCAATTCGAATTGAGTAACGGCGAGCGCCGCGTCGGTGTCGTCGACAAAGGCGTGGTGCGCGAAGTGCAGGATACCCGCACCGTGCGCGATCTGGCGCTGGCGGCCATCGAAGCCGGCGGCACGCTGGAGCAGCAAGTGCAAACCCTTGGCCTGGGTATCAGTCATGACTATGCGCAGTTGCTCAACGAGCTGCGCATCCTGCCGCCACTCGATCACCCGGATCCGGCCCACATGCTGGTCAGCGGCACCGGCTTGACACATCTGGGCAGCGCTTCGGCCCGCGACAAGATGCATCAACAGGCGGGCGACGAAGCCGCCATGACCGACACCATGCGTATCTTCAAATGGGGCGTTGAGGGCGGCAAGCCGGCGGCAGGGCAGGCCGGTGTACAGCCGGAATGGTTTTACAAAGGTGACGGCAGTATCGTCGTGCGCCCGGGCCAGCCATTCCCGTTGCCGCCGTTTGCCGAGGATGCCGGTGAGGAACCGGAAATGGCCGGTCTGTACATCATCGGTCCTGACGGCAAACCCTATCGCCTCGGTTTCGCGGTGGGCAACGAGTTCTCCGACCACGTCATGGAACGCAAGAATTACTTGTATCTGGCGCACTCGAAATTACGCAGTTGCAGTTATGGTCCGGAACTTCGCGTCGGTGAACTACCCCAACACTTGGCAGGCACCACTTGCATCCTGCGTGACGGCGAAGTGTTGTGGCAAAACGAATTCCTCAGCGGCGAGGCCAACATGTGCCACAGCCTGGCCAACCTCGAATACCACCACTTCAAATACAGCCAGTTCTTGCGTCCGGGCGACGTACACATTCACTTCTTCGGCACCGCGACCCTGTCGTTCGCCGATGGCATTCGCACGCAGCCGGGCGACGTGTTCGAGATCAGCCAGGCCGAATTCGGCGCACCGCTGATCAATGGCATCACACCGGTCGCAGCAGCATTTGAACCGGACAGCATCGGCACCCTTTAAGGAGATCCCATGACTCAGATTCTCGGTCACAACTACATCGGCGGTCAGCGTAGCGCGGCCGGTAACGTCAAACTGCACAGCGTTGACGCCAGCAGTGGCGAACAACTGCCCCACGATTTCATTCAGGCCACCGAGCAGGAAGTCGACGCCGCCGCCAAAGCCGCCGCTGCCGCGTACCCTGCTTATCGCAGCCTCAGCGCTGAACGCCGGGCGCAGTTTCTCGATGCCATTGCCGATGAACTCGACGCCCTCGGTGATGATTTCGTCGCCGTGGTTTGCCGCGAAACCGCGTTGCCGGCCGGGCGGATTCAAGGTGAGCGCGCACGCACCAGCGGGCAGATGCGCCTGTTCGCCAAAGTGCTGCGCCGTGGCGATTTCTATGGGGCGCGGATCGACCTGTCGCTGCCGGAACGCCAGCCAATGCCGCGCCCGGATCTGCGTCAATATCGCATTGGCCTCGGCCCGGTGGCGGTGTTCGGTGCGAGCAATTTTCCGTTGGCGTTTTCCACGGCCGGCGGCGACACCGCTTCGGCTCTGGCCGCCGGTTGCCCCGTGGTGTTCAAGGCCCACAGCGGTCACATGGCCACCGCTGAGCGGGTGGCCGACGCGCTGATTCGCGCGGCGGAAAAAACCGCCATGCCGGCCGGCGTGTTCAACATGATCTACGGGGGGGGCGTCGGCGAATGGCTGGTCAAGCATCCGGCGATTCAGGCGGTGGGCTTCACCGGTTCGCTCAAGGGCGGTCGTGCGCTGTGCGACATGGCCGCCGCACGCCCGCAGCCGATCCCGGTGTTCGCCGAGATGTCGAGCATCAACCCGGTGATCGTCTTGCCGCAGGCACTGGCGGCACGCTCGGAGAGCGTGGCGCGTGACCTCACCGCGTCGGTGGTGCAGGGCTGCGGTCAGTTCTGCACCAACCCGGGTCTGGTGATCGGTATTCGCTCGGCGCCATTCACTGCCTTTGTGCAGCAGGTCGCGGGGCTGATCGGCGATCAACCGGCGCAAACCATGCTCAACGCAGGCACCCTTGGCAGCTATGGCAAAGGCTTGCACAAGCTCTTGGCACATCCTGGCATCGAGCATCTGGCCGGTAATCCACAGCAGGGCACTCAAGCGCAGCCGCAATTGTTCAAGGCTGATGCCAGCCTGTTGATCAACGGCGACGAAGTGTTGCAGGAAGAAGTGTTCGGCCCGACCACGGTGATTGTTGAAGTGGCCGATCAAGCGCAGCTCGGCTTGGCGTTGAACGGTCTTCACGGGCAACTCACGGCGACGATCATTGGTGAACCTGCTGACTTCGAGCGCTTCCCCGAACTGACGCCGCTACTGGAACAGAAGGTCGGGCGAATCCTGCTCAACGGGTATCCGACCGGTGTCGAGGTGTGTGATTCGATGGTGCACGGCGGGCCGTATCCGGCCACGTCCGATGCGCGCGGTACCTCGGTCGGCACGCTCGCGATTGATCGCTTCCTGCGCCCGGTGTGCTTCCAGAATTATCCGGACAGCTTGCTGCCCGAGCCGCTGAAAAACGCCAATCCGCTGCGTATCCAGCGCCTGGTTGACGGTAAGCCATCGCGCGACGCCCTCTAAACCCACCCCCAATCCCCTGTGAGAGCAGGCTTGCTTGCGAATGCGGTCTATCAGAAACATATGTGTAGACTGACACGCCGCGTTCGCGAGCAAGCCCGCTCCCACAAGGTTCTGCTGCGACAATCAGCTATCATTGGCGCTTTCCCCCCTAGAAAGACTGTTTGCCATGACTGCCCAAACCCTTCTCAACGCCCTCGAACACTGCGATATGGTCGAAATCGACGGCTTGCATGCCTTCAAATTCGCCCTCGATGAAGACGATAACCTGCACATCGAGTGCATCGATGGCCGAGCGGCCAAGCATTGGGAATTCACGCCGGCGCAGGTTGAAGCGGCAACGTTTGACGAAGACCTGCAGAGCTGGCTGATCATTGGTTTTGCCAGCGACACCAAGACAACCGGCGAACATCGCCTGGTCTGCCTCGGCGACGTCATCAGCAGCAGCGACGACGAGGATGAAACTGATGAAAATGCGTAAGTTCTGGCCTCTGTTGATGGCTGGCAGCGTCGGCGCGATGGGCCTTTCCACGGCCTCTGCCGAAAGCTTCCAGTTGCTGGTCGGTTCCTACACGGCGGGCTCCAGCCAAGGCATCTATCGAATGAATTTCGACAGCGCCACAGGCCAGATCGATGCCAGGCCGCTGCAAGTGGTCAACAGCGAAAACCCTTCGTGGCTGACCGTTTCCAAAGACCAGAAACGTCTGTTCGTGGTCAACGAAAACGGCCCCGGCCAGAAGGATTCAATCGGCCGCGTCAGCAGCTACGCGATTGATCCAAAGACCCAAGCGCTGAGCCTGATCAATCAGGTGCAAAGTCTGGGCAACGAGCCCACCCATTCGAGCCTCAGCGGTGACGCCAGCCACCTGTTTGTCAGCAACTATTCGGTGGTCGAAGATCCGGGCGGCACACTGGCGGTGTTGCCCGTCGACAGCGACGGCAAGCTCAAACCAGTGGTGCAGATGAGCGGCCACCCGGCGAGCCGGGTCAATCCCGAGCGTCAGGCGTCCAACCACGTGCATTCGACGGTGTCCTCGCCGGACGGTCGCTATGTGTTCTCCAATGACCTGGGCGCGGACAAAATCTTCATTTACCAATTCGACCCGAAAGGCAATCCGGAGCTGCCGCTGACTGCGGCGAAAACCGCTTCGGTATCGTTGCCGGCCGGCAGCGGCCCGCGTCACCTGTTGTTCAGTGCTGACGGCAAGCATGCCTGGCTGACCATGGAAATGAGCGCGCAAGTCGCGGTCTTCGACTACAACGACGGTGTGCTGACCCAGACGCAAATGATCGACCTGGCGGCCGGGCAGCCGACTTCCGACAAGGCCGCCGCCGCGCTGCACGCGTCCGCTGACGGCAGATTCCTCTATGTCAGCAACCGTGGCACCGCCAATCAGTTGCTGGTGTTCGCTATCGACCCGGCCAGCGGCCAGCTCAAAGAGTTGCAGCGACGCTCGGTGGAAGGCGATCACCCGCGCGAGTTCAGCCTCGACCCAACGGGCAAATTCCTGCTGATTGCCAACCAGAAGAGCAACGAGATTGTGGTCGTCGAGCGCGATGGCAAGACCGGTTTGCTTGGCAAAACCGTGCAGAAACTGCCAATGGACGCCCCGAGCGACCTGAAGTTTCTGACGCGACAATAAGCCACAGGCCCCGGTTTACGGGGCCTGTCTCTTTGTATCAATCGCGCTGATAACAGCTAATGCTACAAAGCATTTCAAGCAAGCAACCGTCGAGCGTTAAGTTTGCTTCACAGCCCAGCCGGGCAAGCAAGCCAACCGAATACGAGGGTTACCGCCATGAACTTCAATCTCTTCTCTGTCATCGCCGCTTCCGCCATCTCTGCCACTGTTGCATTGCCTGCCAGCGCCCACGCTGACGTCAGCAGCAAAAAATCCCACACCCAGAGCTACACCCAGAAGTACCTGCAACAAAGCGCCAATTTCTACGCCGCCCTGGATCACAAAGCCCAACACTGAAAGTCTGCACGCCCAAGGGCTGCCGAAGGCTGCGATTTCTTGATCTTGTTTTTCAAAAGCAAAATCAAGAAATCGCAGCCTTCGGCAGCTTCTGTGCGTGTGTGTTTTGCAACACGATAGGTTTTATTCAACGTCGAGATAGACGGGCTAAATGATCAATGAAGCTGATGGTTACTATGGGAAACCCTGAGTGGTGGCTGCAGCTTTTTTGATTGATTCTGTTGGCACTGAAACATGCCAACGGAGAACACCATGGCCAGCGCAATCATCACTTCTGCCAAACGCGGCGCCTACCTGGTCATCGGTCTTTACCTGGCCGTGGTGCTGGTCGTCAGCGTCACATCGCAAATGGAACACCGTTTCGACGCACCGATTCAAGTTGCCCATCCCGGCATTCAGTTCGAACTTCGCTCGCAAAACGTGACGGTCGATCAGGCCGAACTCGCAGGAGTGGGCGGAGCATGAAAGGCTACAGACTCTGGGTCATCGCCGGTCTGGCGTTCCTGATCAATGGTGCTTCATTACTGGGGATTGGCCAGGGCTCGGTTGGCGCGCTGGCCCGGGCCATAGAGGCCAATCACAACATCGCGCACAACATTGAGCGCGCCAATACGCTGGGGCTGATGGCAGGCAATCCGCCGATCAAAGTCTCGGCCGATTTTCTCGGCCCCTTTGAAGTGGATTGCTCGGCACTCGGGATGTGCCAGGCTCTGGCCTGAACCCGGGTGCTTTATTTCCTCATGATCGAGGTAAAGAGGTCAGATTCGAGAAAGCGCTGCAACCACACTTGCAGCCGCACGTAAGGCGTCTGCGCGAACCACTCGCGATCAACATGGGCGAATTGGCGAACGAATGGAAACAGCGCCACATCGGCCAGGCTTGGATGATCCGCCAGCAAGTAATCACGATCCTTGAGCAACTCATCAAGCGTGTGCAAGAACAGCATCCCTTCAGCCCGATACGCCTCCATCGGCTGTTCGGGATAGCGCTCGGCGTACTTGTAGCGATTCAAGTGAACCTTGAATACCTGATCATTGGCTTCGATCAACTCGGCAACTCTCGAATCACCCTCCAGCCGCCAATCCTGCGGATCATTGTGCGCCAGTGCCCAGCGCATGATCTCCAGGCTTTCATCGATCACCCGGCCATTCGCATCCAGCACCGGCACCGTGCCCTTGGGCGAGAGCACCAGCATCTCGGCCGGTTTGGCCTTGAGGCTGACTTCAACGATCTCCACCGGCACGCCCGAATAGCGCAGGGCCATCCGCGCCCGCATCGCATACGGGCAGCGGCGGAAGGAATAGAGCGTGTTCATTTCACCTCCAACGTGCTCAAACCGTTCCCTTGGCGCAGTACCTGAATCTGCACCGGGATTCGCTCATGCATTTCCTGTACGTGGGAAATGACTGCGACTTTACGGCCCTGCGCCTGCAAGCCGTCGAGGGCGTCCATCGCCAGTTGCAGGGATTGCGGATCGAGACTGCCGAAGCCTTCGTCGATAAACAGCGATTCGATCTTCAAGGTGCTCGATGCCATTGACGCCAGCCCCAACGCCAGCGCCAACGAAACGAGGAACGTCTCACCGCCGGACAACGAATGTACCGAGCGCAGTTCGTCGCCCATTTCCGTGTCCATCACCAACAGGCCGAGCATGCTGCCGCCGCGTTTGAGGCGATAGCGTTTGACCAGTTGCCGCAATTGCACGTTGGCGTGGTGCACCAACAGGTCGAGGTTGTACGCCTGAGCGATCTTGCGGAAAGTGTCGCCAGTGGCCGAGCCGATCAACGCACTCAGACGCGCCCAGCGCTGGTATTCGGCATAGGCGTCGGCGATCTGCTGCGCCAAGGCCTGATTGGCGTTCTGCCGGCGCTGGTCTTCGGCCTGTTCGGCACGCAATTCGGCGCATTGCTGCTCGCTGACGTTGAACTGGTTTTGCAGGTCGGCGAGGGCGCTGGCCAATTGTTCGGCATCGAGATGGGCGTTGTGCTGGGCCTGATGATCGAGCAAACGTTGATTGCGCTCCTGCAACAGCACCTTGGCCTGTTCGATGGCTTTTTCATTGATTTGCAAGCGTTGGCGCAGCTCAGAAAGTTGCGCATCGTCGACGCGCAGCAGGTCTTCGAGCCCGCCGTCATCCAGTTCGGGGTGACGGGCGCGCCAGTCGGCAATCTTGCCGGCCAGATCCTGATGTTCACTGTTCAGCGCCTGCAAGCGTTCTTGCTGCGCGTTGAGTTCGGCAGCGGTCTGCACCAGTTGTGTGCGAACGTCCTGCAGTTCCCGGGCCGTGCCGGTTTCGGCGTTGCGCGCCTGCTCCACGGCCTGTTCCAGTTGCTGTTGCCACTGTTCGGCGCTGGGGTGTTCGCCGAGCAATTGCGCGAGTTTTTGCTGGCAGGTTTGTTGCTGCTCGGCCAGCGCAGTGAACTGCTGTTCGGCGGTTTGCAATTGCTGGGCGCGCAGTTGCTGACGATCCTGTTCTTTTTCCAGCGTCTGCTGGCGCTGTTGTTGTTCTCCCAGCTCTTCCTTTTGCTGATCGATTTGCGCCAGGCGCTCGGCAATTCGTCGGTCGAGTTGCATGAACGTCGCCGCCGGCTCAAGGCGCAAGGCTTCAAGGGTGTCTGCCGGCAACAAATGGCTGAACGCCGACAACTCTTCGTCAAGGCGCTGACGGTCGCTGCCCAGTTCTCGCTGCTGGTTACTCAGCAACTGTGCGGCCTGCTGATGCGCGGTTTCGGCCTGACGCAACTGCTGAGTCAGGCGCGCGGCGTCCTGTTGCAGGGCGAGCAGGGCGCTTTGGCGTTGCTCGTCCTGCGCGATGCTTTGGTTCAACTGCTCGTTTTGCCGGTTGAGCCAGGCGTCGCGTTTGTCGGCGTCTTGGTTCATCAACTGCGCCGCTTGCGGATGAGCGTCGAGGCTCGGCGCGAGGGCATGTTGCTGGTCGGCCAGTTGTTCCTGTTGCTGCAGCAGTTCCTTTTGCTGAGCAATGACCCCGCCGACTTCGGCGCGCAACTCCGTCAGTTTTTCCTTGAGCTGATCGACCACCTGCTGTGCGTTGGCCTGTTCGCTTTCATCGTGTTTGCCGAGGCTTTGCAGCAACGCTTCGGGCTGGTGATACGGATGCTCGTTGCTGCCGCACACCGGGCACGGCTGATCGTCCTGCAACTGCGCGCGCAGCTCTTCGACACTGGCGCTACGGGCCAGACGCTGGCGTTCGAGCAGTTCGCGGGTGACGTTGAGGGTTTGCTCGGCGACAGTCAGTTCAGCTTTGGTCTTGACCCCGTCCTGGGTCAGGCGCTCGCGTTCCTGTTGGGCCTTGAGCTGGCGCTGTTGCAGCTCGGCGCCGCGCTTGTCCAGATCCTGGCGGGTGGCCCAGAGGCGCGACAGGTCTTCAATGGCACGCAGTTGTTTGCGGTTGTCCTGTAACAGATTACCGAGGATACCGATCTGCTCGGCGACGGCATCGGGTTCGGCGCCGGCCTCTTTGAACAGCACTTCCAGTTGCTGCTTCTGCGACGTCAGTTCTTCGGCGCTGCGGCTGGCGGTTTGTTCGAGGCTGGCCAGTTCAGACTGGCCCTTGTTCAAGCGGTTGCCGATCAGCATCAACTGTTGCAGGCGATCGCGGTAGGCATTCCACGCATCACTCAACGGCGCCAGCTCGGCGCTCTGTTCCAGCTCGGCGGCGATTTTCTGCAGGCGTTCAGCGACTTCGGCCTGTTTCGCCTGCAACGCTTGAATGGCGCTCTGGCCTTGTGTGCACGCCTGTTCGGCAGACTGTCGGGCCTCTGCGCTGAGGGCGGTGTCCTTGGCGAGGCGAGCAAGGGTGCTTTGCTCTTCGAAAGCCTGACGCAACAACGGCGCACTTTCGCTGTGTCGCTGCTGCGCTTCGCTCAGGGCGACTTTCGCCGTATCGAGCGATTGTTCCAGTTGCGTCTGGCGTTCGCCGAGTTCGCCTTGTTGCTGGGTGTGCGCGGCAATCTGGGCCGCCAGCGGCGTCAGTTGCGCGTCGAGTTCGGACTTGCGCGCGAACTGGTGACGTTGCGGCGCGAGTTGTTCCAGGCGCGTCAGCTTCAGGCGTTCGCTGGCCAGAGCTTCCCACTGTTGCTGCGCACTCTGCAATTGCTCGGCAGCCGCTTGTTGCTTGTCCTGTAATTGGCGCAATTCCTTGAGCCAACTGTGCTGCTGCTCCAGTTGCTTGAGCTGCGCTTGCTGCAACTTCAATTGCTGCTGGGCGGCGTTGAAACGCTCATCCAGTTCAGCCCGGGCTTCGGGCGGCAGCGGCGTGACGCCGGTGGCCTGATCCTGCAGCAGCTTGTGCGCTTCGCGGGCCTCTTTGGTCTTGTCGAACGCGCGGCGGCCGAGTCGGGTGTAGAGCGCGGTGTCGGTGAGTTTTTCCAGCAGTTCGCTGCGGTCGTTGTCGTCAGCCTTGAGGAACGCACTGAACTCGCTCTGCGCCAACAGCACGGCGCGGGTGAACTGTTCGAAGTTCAGGCCCAGCGCGGCTTCCAGTTGAGTCTTGTATTCGCTTTTCTGGCTGGCGAGCAGTTGATCCTGATCGATATCGCGCAGGCTTTGCCGACTGGCTTGTAACTTGCCGCCAGCCTTTTCCCGCGCACGATTGGCTTCCCAGCGCGCGCGGTAACGACGGCCATCGATACCGACAAAATCCACCTCGGCGTAACCTTCGCCGGTGCCACGGCGCAGCAGAGTGCGCGGGTCACCGGTGGCGATTTCGCCGTCGGCGTCCGGGACTTTGGCGTCACGGCCGGTGTTGTTCAAGCGCGGCACGGCGCCGAACAGCGCCAGGCACAAGGCATCGAGCAGGGTACTTTTGCCGGCGCCGGTCGGCCCGGTGATTGCGAACAGACCGGCACTGGCCAGGGGTTCAGCGGTGAAGTCGATCTCGAAGGGGCCGGCCAGCGAGGCCAGGTTCTTCAAGCGAATGGCGAGAATCTTCATGGCTGCTCGCCCTCCATTTGCACGTCTTGCAGCAGTTCGGCGAAGTCCTTGAGCGTCTGCTCATCGACCTCGTTGCCGTAGTTGTCGAGCCAGGCGCGGCTGAACAATTCCTGCGGGGTAAGTTGATCGAGTTCGATCAGCGCCGTGCCTTCTTCCGCGCCGTCAGCGCCACGGTTGCCGGCGTACTCGGCGGCGATCCGCACCAGGCGCACGGCTTTGCCTTGCAGGGCGCTTTCCACTTGGTGGCGCAGGTCTGGCTGCGGCTCGTCGAGAGTCACGCGGACTTCAAGCCACGGCTGACGCTGGGTTTCGGCGAGCAGATCGATGTTCGGCAGGTCCGCCAGTTGCAGCAGAATCTCTGCCAGCGGCGCCGGGCCGATGCGTTGCAGGTTGACCGCGCGCGGGATCAGTTTCGGCTCGACGCTGACCAGGGTTTCGCCGTCGAGGGTGATGTCGAGAATCTGGTGCTGATAGCCGATCTCCGAGAACGACAACGGAATCGGCGAGCCGCTGTAGCGGATGCGTTCCTCACCGTTGACCTTCTGCGGCTTGTGCAAATGGCCGAGGGCGACATAGCTGATACTCGGCCCGAACAGACTGGCGGGCAGGGCTTCGGCATTACCGATGATCAGGCTGCGCTCGGAATCTTCCGACACCGAACCGCCGGCCATGTGCGCGTGGCTGATCGCGATCAGCGCCTGACCCGGCTTGCGCTTGGCATTGGCGGCTTCGATCAGCCATTCATGCACCTGACCGATACCGCGTAGGTAGTTGTCACCCAGATGCGCGCCAGTCACCTCGGCCGGACGCAGGAACGGCAGCGCCAGGCACCACGCGGCGATTTCGCCTTGGGCATTTGGCAGTGGCAGCAGCAGACGTTCGGCATCGAGCTGGCCGTCATCCAGCCACAACACCCGACCCAGCGCATGGGTACGCAAACGCCGCATCAACGGTGCCGGCAGTTCGATCCGTGAGCCGGAATCGTGATTGCCGGCAATCATCACGATGGTCAGCAACGGCTGCTGCTCGTGGGCGCTGACGATGAAGTCGTAGAGGCGTTCCTGGGCTTTGACCGGCGGATTGACCGTGTCAAAGATGTCCCCGGCAATCAACAGCACATCCGGCTGCGCCAGTTTCAGTTGGCGCAGCAGCCATTCGAGAAAGCACGCATGCTCGAAATCGCGCTCCTGGCCGTGCAGGTTTTGCCCAAGGTGCCAGTCGGAGGTGTGAAACAGACGCAAGGTGGACTCCGCTACAGATAAAGAGGTGATGGCCGCAGGAAAATGATGGGCGGCTAAAGAGGGGGGAGTTTACAGATTATTGCGGTGGGAGGGCTGGTCGTGCAGCGGGTTGCCTGCTGGGTAAGCGTCCGCTTAACCGGCGCCATTCATCGTAACAGCTTGTCGGCGCATCTATTAATTGACGCCAAAATAGTGGCCATCTAATATCGCGCTGCCAACATGATGGCGCTTGGCCAGCAATTCTTCTTTGCACACTATTTACTGTGATCGGCACAGAGGTGTGTGCCTGTTGGAGAGTACTGCGCCTGTTGTCGATCCCGTATTCCTGCCTGCTGTAATGAGACTTCAAACATGGACGTTCGCCAGTACGCCTTTTTTGCTCGCCAGCCTTCTGCTGCCGTAAAAAATCGTGAATCGTTCCTGGGTATGCCCAAGCGCGGTCTGGCGTTTCTGTTGGCCAACGTGATGTTCTGGCAACCGATCTGGGCGCAGGCCGACGGCATCGTTGTGGCTAACCCGAACACCTCGCTGGATCGCGCTGGCAACGGCGTACCGATCATCAACATCGCCACGCCCAACGGCAGCGGGCTGTCGCACAACCAGTTCCACGACTACAACGTAGGGGCGCAGGGCGTCATCCTCAACAACGGCTCTGTGCAGACCTCCGCCACACAACTGGGTGGTCACATCATCGGTAACCCGAACCTGAAGAACAGCGGTTCGGCGCAGGCGATTCTCAACGAAGTCATCAGTGGCAACCCGAGCCAGTTGCGCGGGTACACCGAAGTGGCGGGGCAGTCGGCGCGGGTGATTGTCGCCAACCCCTACGGCATCACTTGCAACGGCTGCGGTTTTATCAATTCGCCGCGTGTGACGCTGACCACCGGCAAACCGGTGTTCGACAACGGTCGGCTGGATCGCTTTCAGGTCGATCAGGGTTCTGTGGCCATCGAAGGCTCAGGCCTCAATGCTACCAACGTCGACCGGTTCGAAATCATCACCCGTAGCGCCAAGATCAACGCGCAACTTCAGGCACAGAACCTGACCATCGTCGCCGGGCGCAACGACGTCAACGCGCAAACCTTGAATGCCACGGCCCGTGCCGATGATGGCAGCGCCAAGCCGCAGTTGGCGATCGACTCCTCGGCGCTGGGCGGCATGTACGCCGGGGCGATCAAACTGGTCGGCACCGAGGCTGGGGTCGGGGTGAAACTCGACGGCAAACTGATCGCCAGCGGTGGTGATATTCAGCTCGATGCCAATGGTCATCTGAGTCTGGTTGATACCTCGGCGACCGGGGCAGTCAACGTCAAGGCTGCCAGCCTCGATGCTCGCGGACCGGTCTACGCCGGCACCAGCGCGAACGTGCAGACCCAAGGTAACCTGACTAACCGCCAGACCCTCGCCGCACGCGACAGCATCAACCTCAGCGCCGGCGGGCAACTGAGCAACGCCGGTGCCATCGTAGCGGGCGTCAATGCCGATGGCAGCCGCAACGCCAGCGGTGATCTGAGCCTGAGCGCGCAGAACCTCGACAACACCGGCAAAAGCCTGATCGCCAGCCGCAACCTGATGGTCAACACCTCGCAAACCCTGAGCAACCAGGGTGGCACCCTTAGCGGGCAAACCACCGCGATCACTGCCGCAACGCTGGATAACCGCAATGCAGGCAAGGTCCTGAGCAATACCACGCTGATCCTGAATGCCACTCAGGTGCTGAACAACAACGGTGTGATCAACAGCAACGCAAAGATTACGGCGAACGTCGGCCGACTCATCAACAGCAACGGTGAGCTGAGCAGTCAGAGCGACATTGTTCTGACCGTCACGTCGCTGGATAACGTCGCTGGCCTGATGACCGCCGGCCGTTTGCTCGACATCACAGCCCTCGGCGCGATCAACAACAGCACCGGCAGGATCGGCGCAAAGCAGAATCTGACCGTGCGAGCGCAACAACTCGACAACAACCAGCAAGGCCAGTTGACCAGTGAAGGCACGTTGACCACCCGCGTCAGTGATCGCTTGAATAACCAGAACAAGGGCCTGATCCAGGCCAACGGCGCGATGGACGTGCAGGCCACGCGTCTGGATAACCGCACCGGGAAAATTTCCAGCCTCAATACCCTGGCCGTCAGCAGCAACAACACCGACAACCGCGGCGGTACGATTCGTGCCGATCAGGCGGCGAAGTTGTTGATCAACGAACTGGACAACCGCAATGGTGGCCTGCTGACGTCGACGGGACTGATGAGCCTCAAAGCCAAGGAAGTGACCAACGATAGCGGACGGATTTCCGCCAAGGGTGATATCGACGCCAACATCGAGACCCTCAATCAACAACACGGCGAACTGGTCGCCGAAGGCAATCTGAAACTCACCGGTAAAACGCTTAATAGTCGTCAGGACAGCCTCGTTGGCTCGCTCAAAACCCTGACGGTCAACGTCGATCAGATCGATAACCGCGCCAGCACACTGTCCAGCCAGTTGGACCTGACCATCAACGGCGCACGCCTGGACAACAGAGACGGCGGCAAGGTGCTGTCTGACACGACCCTGGGCCTGAAAGTCGCGCGGATCATCAACGCCACCAACGGCCTGATCTTCAGCAAGGGCGCGAGCACCCTCAGCGGTATCGGCCTGAGCAACGTCGGCGGGCGCATCGTCAGCCAGAACACGCTGGGCCTGACCTTCGACGAGGCCATGGGCAACCAGCAAGGCCTGATCAGCAGTGAAGGGCAGATGACCCTCAATGGCGGCAGCCTCGACAATCGTCTGGGCAAGTTGTCGAGCATCGAGGCAATGGCGCTCACCACCAAAGGCGCTGTATTGAGTCAGGGTGGCCTGATCGCCTCGCAAAAAGGTCTAACGTTCACCAGCGCCAGCCTCGACAACAGTGACAACGGCGTAATCAGCGCCAAGGCAGATTCGACGCTGACCACCGGCGAGTTCATCAACCGTCAGGGCGGCAGTCTGGCCACCGACGGCACGCTGTTGCTCACCGCCGCTCACCTGGACAACTCGGGCGGGACCATCGGCAGTCAAGAGAAACTGGACGTCTCGGTCACCTCGCTGGAGCAGGACGGCGGCGAGTTGTTCAGCAACGCCGACCTGACCCTGGACATGCACAACGGTCTGCTCAACAACCAGCGCGGCAACATTCATGCGCCGGGTCAGTTGCTGTTCAAGAACCTCAATGAGGTGAACAACAATGCAGGCGAAATGTCCGGCGCCAAGGCCTGGAGCCTCAATGCTCAAAGCCTGAACAACGACGGCGGCAAACTGCTGAGCAACGAAAAGCTCACGCTGATTGTTGACCGTGCCCTGAGCAACATTAAAGGCGTGATCGCCTCAGCGGGCATCGAAGCGCGCAGCGCCAGCCTGGACAATACCCATGGCGAAATCCGTGGTCGCGGCGACGTTGACTTCAGCGTCACCGGTCTGTTCGATAATCAGGACGGCGTGGTCATTGCCGACAACGGCCTGACGCTCAAAGCGGCGTCTCTGGATAATCGTCAGGAAGGTCTGGTGGGCGCGACAAAAGCGCTGAACCTCACCGTCGACCGCGTCGACAACCGCAGCGGCGAACTGTCGAGCAAGGCTGATGTGAGCCTCATCGGCGCCTGGCTCGACAACAGCGACAGCGGCTACATGCTCGCCGGCGGCAATCTGGCGCTGACTGTTAATGAAGTCATCAACCGCAACAAGGGGCTGCTGTCCGGTGACAGCGGCCTGACCCTGACGGGCAAGACCCTGGAAAACAGCGGACGTCTGACCGGCCAGAAAGATCTCGCAATCAACCTCTCTGCGGACCTGAACAACGTGCAGGGCAGTGTCGTCAGCGAAGGGGCTCTGGCGATCAACGCCGATAGCCTCAACAACAATGGCGGCACCGTCTCCAGCGCCAAAGCGCTCACCGTCGATACTCGCGGCGCCATTCGCAACCGCGGCGGCAAACTGCTCACTGACTCCGATCTGACGATCAACAGCAGTGCGCTGGATAACCAGCAACAAGGCACGATCAGCAGTAAAACAAAACTGACCCTCACCACCGGTGACCTCAACAACAGTCAGGCAACGATCTACGCCGGCGACCAACTGCAAGTGACAGCCGGGCAGGTGACCAATACCAACGGCAGCATCGGTGCGGGCAACGCACTGATTGCCAATGTTCGTGGCCTCGATCAACAGGGCGGCAAGCTGTTCAGCAGTAATGCTGATGTCAGCGTCGATCTGAACGGCGGCGTTTTGAACAACCAAGGCGGCGTCATCAGTGCGCCGGGTCAGTTGCTGTTGAAGAATCTGGCTGACGTGAACAACCGTGGCGGCGAGATTTCCAGCGAGCAGGCTTTCGAGCTGCTCGCCAAGTCGCTGGATAACAGCGGCGGACAACTGCTGAGCAATCAGAAACTCACCCTGCAGATCGACAACGCGCTGACGTCGATCAAAGGCAAGATCGCGGCGGCGGCGCTGCAGGTTCGCGCGGCGAGTCTGGATAACAGCGGCGAAGGTGTTTTGCTCAGTGACAGCGATATCGACGTCAAGGTCGATGGCCTGCTGAACAACCAGAACAAGGGCAGCATCAAGGCCGCGCAACAACTGACCCTCAACAGCACCGGCCTGAATAATCAGGGCGGCACGCTGGTGGGTGTTGCGGGCGTCGCGATCGATCTGGGCGCCACCGCACAGGATCTGAATAACCAGGGCGGCCTGATCAGCAGCAAGGGTTTACTGAGCATTGCCCACCTGCGTGACCTGAATAACCAGAACGGCGAGATTTCCAGCGTCAACAGCTTCAGTCTGAAAGGCAGCAGCCTGGACAACCGTGGCGGCAACCTGATCAGCAACGATCAACTGACCATTACTGCGGCGGATCTGAAAAACCAGAGCGGTCTGCTCTCCGGCTGGAGTGGCGTGAGCATCACTGGCGGCAATCTCGACAACAGTCAGCAAGGCAGTGTTTCCAGCCTGCTCGGCAACACCAGCATCGACCTCAGTGGTGCGCTGACCAACCACAGCAACGGTGGCGTGGGCGCGAAGGGTGAAGTGAGCATCAAGGCCGCGAGCCTCGATAACAGCAACGGCACCGTCAGCAGTGGCGGCAAGCAGACGCTGACCCTGACCGGCGGCGCGCTCAGCAATGCTTCCGGCGGCTTGATCGAGAGCGGTGACACGCTGGACGTCCGCGCTGCAACGCTAGACAACAGCGGCGGCAGAATCACCGCGAAAAAAGCCCTGACCTTCACCGGCACACAACTGAACAACAGCCATGGCAGCCTCGTTAGCGATGACAGCGTCAGCCTCGATCTGCTTGGTGCCCTGACCAACGTCAATGGTGCGCTTGGTAGCAACGGCCCACTGCTGATTAAACGCTCCGCCAGCGTCGACAACCGCGGCGGACAATTGATCAGCCGAACCCTGCTGAGCCTGCTCACCAGCGGTGATCTGAACAACAGCCAAAGCGGCACTGTGTCGGCCAAAGACCAACTGGATCTCACCGCTGGCGGCACGCTGTACAACAATACCGATGGCCTGATCTCCAGCCGCGATGCCGGGGTGAACCTCACCGCTGCCGCGCTGAATAACGGCAAAGGTGCCGTGCAAAGCATGACTGCACTGACCGTGAATGCGGGCAGCGGCGCCATCGACAACCAGGGCGGCAAGATCATCGCCCAGAACGGCGATCTGACCCTCACCGCCGCCAGCCTCGAAAGCCGTGGCGGTGTGCTGTCGAGCCTCAAGGGTTTGCTGCAGACCCGCCTGACCGGCGTGTTGCGCAACGGCCAGGGCGGCAAGATCGAAGGCCGCCGCCTCGACCTGCGCGCACTCGGTGGTATCTACAGCGACGGCGGGCGTATCGCCGCCAACAGCGGCAACATTCTGCTGAATGCCGGCGGCAATGCACTTGATAACAGCGGCGGCGGGATCTATGCCAAAGGCTTGGTGAAAGTCGACGCCGGTTCGATGAACAACAACGCCGGACAGGTCAGCGGCAGCGCCATCGAGTTGGGCGTTAACGGCAACCTTACAAACCGTAGCGGCCTGATCGAAAGCGCAAGCACTCTGGGGATTCGCGCCGCTAATCTCGATAACCAGAGCGGCAAACTGCGTGCCTTGGGCACCAGCGGCAAAACCAGTTTCCAGATCGGCAGCCAGTTCGATAACCGCAACGGTCTGGTGGAAACCGCCAACACCGATTTCACCCTCGCCGCACCAAGCTTCCTCAATGCCGGCGGTACGGTGACGCATGTCGGCCTAGGTGAGTTCGGCATCTCGACGGCCAACGTCATGAACGCCGGCGGCTCACTGGTGACCCGTGGCGGCTTGACGCTTAACGCCGACAGTTGGACCAACAGCAGCGTGATTCAGGCCGGGCGCCTGACGGTCAACGTCGGTAATTTCGTCCAGACCGCGAGCGGGCAATTGCTCGCTTCGAATCAGTTGCTGGCGCGCGGCGGTAACTGGACAAACGATGGTTTGATCGCCAGTGATGGCAGCATGGACTTCCAGATCGGTGGCGCATACGGCGGCAATGGCCGAGTGAGCAGCCTGGGTGACATGCAACTGGATGCTTCCACCCTCAACATTGGCAGCGCCGGGAGTATCGCGGCTGGCGGCAACACGGCCGTTGGCGCGCGGGGTGGTTTGGCGGTCGTGAGCAATTATGGCCGGCTTACTGCGGCCAATAACCTCGCTATGAATGCAGGTACTGTTAATAACTACGGCACGCTTGCCGGTGGAACGTCGTTGACACTGACTGCTGCTTCGCTGCTGAACGATCAGGGTGGGTTTTTGTTCAGTGGGGCGGATATGAAGTTGCGAGTAGGTGGTTTTACTAATCGCAAGTCTGATGTTTATAGCTTGGGTAATATTGATGTTGCGCTCAATGAACTAGGTGAGCGATCGGGGTTGGTTGAAAATGATTCCGGAAGCATGGAGAGTGGGCGGGATTTCTCCATAAATGCGGATTCGATTATTAATAAGCGTGGGGGGTTTAAGACCGATGCTGAGTTGTACTCTTCGGCGATAGGGTTTGGGTGCTATAGCTGTGATTCGCTTCCTACTTATGTCAACGACCGGCAGCCCGCCTCGTATTACGTATATGAAAAGAAGTATCGAGTGTCGGTCTCGGGAGATAGCGCTTCAAATGCTGCTTCGTTGAGCTCATCTGGGAACTTGACTGTTAAAGGCGGCTCGTTTCTAAACTCAAATTCAACAGTTGCTGCAGCGGGTAATATAGATATTTCTGTGGGCGGTTTTGAAAATTCGGGCTCTGCTTTAGGTGATTATGTTAGTAGGGAGTATTTTTCATACGATAGACCTACTTATAGCAATATGGCTGAGCTTGTAAAATACAATATATACAATGATGTCGCTTATAATGGAGGTATGCATTTTTGGAATGCTTCAGGCGTCGAGTCGACTACCTATACACAAGTAGGTCGGGATGGTGCTAAGCCCTTTGAAACCGAATATTATCAACGGTTCGGTCCTGTAGTAATAAAACTTGGCATGCTGACGGAAAGGGTCCGTACAGAAATAAAGTTTACAGACTCTCAATATTCGACCGGCACTCGGATGGAGTTGCCTGGTTTCATAAAAGGCTCTACCCCGTTCGATCAAATAGTTGTCTCATCTACCTCGTCTGACAACTTGGTGCCCGCGATCATCCAGGCCGGCGGCAACATATCCATTTCGGCAACAAATAAAATCTCCAACGGCGTGGAGCGCCCATTCTCCACAGGCCTATCAACAACGCCGCGAAGTGCCTCGACTAGCGCTAGCGGAGTGGGAAAACCTGTAATTATCAGCCTTAACAGCCAGTTACCACCCGACCTGGCCCAACAACAGGTCAACCCGCTGACATTACCCGGCTTCAGTCTGCCGGTGGGTGACAACGGCATGTTCCGACTCAGCGGAAAAGGTGGTAGCGAACAAGTCACTGCGCCAGCCCCGACATGGACCGTCGGCTCCATTTCCGGCACCACCGCCCAACGTTCGGACGGCATGCCGGTCCGTCAGGCGGCCGACTTCCAGTTCGACGCCAATGACCCGGTCTCGGTGAAAAAGCGCGATCTGGCGCTTGCCAGTGGCGCATCGGTGAACCTCAACGACAAAACCGCCCAATTCAACGTCGGCACCACTGCCACTGACGGGCCAGTCGGCGTGCAACTGCCCAATCGTGGCAACGTTTCTTTCAATGTGCCTCGAGTACAGGGCCTGCCCGATACCAGCGTGCGCTCCAACCCGCACAAATACCTGATCGAAACCAACCCGGTACTCACTGACCTCAAGAAGTTCGAGAGCTCGGATTACCTGCTGCAAAAACTCGGCTACGACCCGGACAACAGCGCCAAGCGCCTGGGCGACGGCTTCTTCGAACAACGGATGATCCAGCAGGCGGTCGTAGAGCGCACCGGCCAACGCTTCATCGACGGTCAAACCTCCGACCAGGCGATGTTCAAGTACCTGATGAACAACGCCATCGCCAGCAAGGATCAGCTCAACCTCTCGATGGGCGTCACCCTGACCGCGCAACAAGTGGCGGCGTTGACCCACGACATCGTCTGGCTCGAAGAGCACGAAGTGAACGGCGAAAAAGTGCTGGTGCCCGTGCTGTATCTGGCGCAGGCGAATAATCGTTTGGCGCCAAACGGGGCGTTGATTCAGGGCGGTGATGTCACTCTGATCGCCGGCGGCAACCTCGATAACGCCGGCACGCTGCGAGCCTCCAATAACCTTTCGGCCGAGGCTGGCAATAACCTCACCAACACCGGACTGATCGAAGCCGGTGAACGCCTGACGCTCAAGGCCGGCAACGACATCATCAACAAGTCCGGCGGCATCATCTCCGGCAAGGACGTCAGCCTGACCGCCACCAACGGCAGCGTGATCAACCAGCGCGACGTGACCGGCTTCGACCTGGCCGGTCGCGGCAACCTGTTGCACCGCGACTACCTGGACAACGCTGCACGGATCGAAGCGGCCAACGATCTGACGATGAACGCCGGGCGGGACATCAACAACATCGGCGGCGTGCTGCAAAGCGGTCGGGACATGACGCTTGATGCTGGTCGCGATGTGAATATCACCTCGGTTCAAAATCGCAGCACCGATGCTCGTGGCGGCAGTTACCTCAATCAGACTATTACGCAGCACGGCGCTGAAGTGACGTCCGGGCGGGATCTGACGATCACTGCTGATCGTGACGTAACAGCCATTGCCAGCCGTCTGGATGCCAAGCTCGACATGGCTTTGACGGCGGGTAACAACATACTTCTGACGTCGGCTGCCAACGAAAGTGATTTTGTGTCTCGCAGCAAAAAGCGGGCGCAGGAGACTCACAATATTACCCAGCAATCCACCGTGCTGAACTCAGGGCGAGATATTGCCATTCATGCGGGCAACGATTTGGGGATCATCGCCAGCCGGATCAAGGCCGATGAGAACATCAGTCTGAATGCAGAACAGGATATCCTAGTCGCTTCGGCCAAGGACGAAAGTTCTTCTTATTACTACAAGAAGAAAAAAGGATCGTTCGGACGCAGTAAAACCACGCAAAGCCAAAGCTACGACAGTACCAATGTCGCTTCAGTCATCGACGCAGGCGATGACCTGACCGTCAACACCCATAAAGATGAAGACGGCAGCGTCAATCTTGATGGTGGGCGAAATGTCACCATCATTGGCAGTCAGATGAATGCAGGGAATGATTTGGTGTTGGGCGCCAATAATGACGTTTCCGTGCTCTCTGCCACCGAAGAAACCGGCTCATATACCAAGAAAACCAAAACCGGCCTGTTTGGCATGTCGTCCAAGGGCAGCAGTCACCTTGCCACCAGCGTTACTCAGGTCGGTAGTGAACTCAACGCCAAGAACGACGCCGTTATCATCGGTGGCCGCGATATCAACTTGAATGCCAGCGTGATCAACGCGGACAACAATGCGGAGTTGCATGCCGGCCTTTTGGACAAGACCGGGGACATCAATCTCTCCGCTGCCGATAACGAAGCCTACAGTCGGGCCGAGGAGTTCAAGAAAAAGCTGGGCCTTTCACTCAAGGACACCGTCGGCTTGTTTGCAGGCACCCCGGGAGCGGGCGCTGACATCACCGCAAATGCATCACATAAAGGCGGACGTGAAGTTGTCAGTTCCACCAGTGTCGGTAGTGAAATCAATGCTGGTCATGACGCCATTCTGAAAGCGACCCGGGACATCAACATTATCGGTAGCGGCATCAATGCCGGTCACGATGCCAACATTGATGCCGGTCGTGATGTAAACGTGGTCGCCAGTATTGATGAGCAACGCAGCAGTAGTTGGGAAACCAACAAGAGCTATGGCATCAAACAAACCATCGACAGCAATGCCTTCAGCACCTTTGTCGGCAATGAAACAATCAAGAATGGAGTCAACAGTAGCGGGCATACCGCTGCTGGTAGCTCCATTTCTGCCGGGCAGAACCTGAATGTCGCTGCCGGTCGGGACTTCAATCTTCAAGGTTCAGACATGGAGTCGGGCATTGACTTGAAGGTTAACGCCAAGCGGGACATCAACATTGATGCCGCTGAACAAGCGAGCGTGATTACCACCTGGGACAGCGTCAAGCGCAACGGCACTACGACCACGATGGCCTACAACATCGGCAATACGCTCAACACTCTCCAGGGAGCTGGCAAGGGCGAAGATGGGGTCAGCAAAGGTTCGAGTGTGCTGAAGTCAGTCGATACCCTCGGCCAGTTTTTTGCCGGTGCGACGTTCGATGGCCATGAAGGTGCTTCGAGCATCGGTCAGACCCATACGCAGACATCAATCAGCAATCGTCCTTCCACGCTTTCGGCGGGCAATGACATCAGTCTGGACGCTGAAAACAACGTGAGCGTTCACGGTAGCCAGTTGGACTCCGGACGTAACATCAACATCACCGGGAAAAACATCGTCCTTGATGTCGCTCACGGAGCGCAAAGCAGTGACGGCAATCACACTCAAAGCAAAGGAGGCCTCAAGGGGGGCACCACGGGTGGATTCAAGCTCGGAGTCGGCGTCAGTAACGCTGCAAGTCAGGGCGAGTCGTCCCAAGGCAACTCCGTCGCGACCGCGCTCAATGCCGGTGGCAGCATCAATCTGGACGCCAAAAACGATCTGACGCTGGTTGGCACCCATGCTATTGCCGAGCGTGACATCAAGCTCAAGGCGGGTAATGACCTGAATATCCTGTCGGCGCAAAACGCGTCGAGCAGTGAAGACAGTCGTCGTAGCTGGGGGGCTGAGGGGGGAGTCATCGCCGGCAACGACGGATTTGGCTTCTATGGGTCGGTCAACGCCGGTCTGGGCGACCTTAAGCGTGAAGGTGTCCAGCAACAAGAGGCGTATCTCTACGCAGGCAACAGTCTGAACTTCGAAAGCGGTCGCGATACCAAGATTGCCGGAGCGACTCTGCGCGGCGATGAAGTGATTGGTGACGTGGGTCGCAATCTAACGGTGACATCTGTACCCGACACCGGCAAGGTCGAGGGCAAGGAGATGGATGCCAGCCTGACGCTGGCGTTCAGTGTGGGCATGACCGCGAGTGGATCACTGGGCTATGGCCAGACGACTGGCAAGACCAACTGGGTCGAAAACCAGACCGTTATCAGTGGCAAAAGCAAAGTCGATATCCGTACCGAAGATCACACGCAACTGGACGGTGCGCTGATCTCTGCCGACAACGGCAACCTGAAACTGGATACCGACACGCTTGGCTATCGAAACATCACTGGCAAAGACAATGAACATGGTTATTACCTGAACGTCAGCGGCAGTTATGGTGGCAGCGCAAACTCCCAGGCTGACAAACCCAACAAGGGCATGGAAGGTCCGGATAAAAACAGCTGGGCAGTGGAGGGTTACAACTACACCAAGAATCGCGAGCAGACACTCAACGCTACGGTTGGCGCAGGTGAGATTGTTGTCCGCCACGATAAAGCGACCGGTCAGGACTCCACGGCGGGACTTAATCGTGATGTAAGCAAAGCTTATGAAGTGACTCGCGATGACGAGCACCGAACGGATCTCTACGCGAGCAGTACCTCCGTAGGCGCGGTCATGAATCCGGTGAAGACTTATAACGCGTGGAAGGAGAGCGTCGAAAACTACGGTGACAACAGCATTGAGTCGCTGAACAAACTGTTGGACCTGGTGCTTGCTACAAACGCGTTTGCACTGGGTGAAGGTGTAGGCAAGGCGAATAACATTCTTGCCGATCGGGCCGTTACTCGCGCGATCGTAAAACTCTTACGCAATGAAACAACGCGAAAGAAAACGATCAATATCGCCTTCATTAATATGACGAACGGCAACGTTACGCCAGAAACTCAAGCGTTGGCTGACAAAATTGCTCAAATTGCAGCGACCAATCCGGGCCTGGCGCTGAGCATGATGTTGGGACTCATGCGCTTGCAGCCCAATACGCCTGGCCAAACAAACTTTTTACCTTTGGCAGTGGCTGGAGGAGCGCTGGTTGCCCTGAGCGCTGCGCTGCTGACGGCGGCAAACTCACCACAGAATCAGGACGCTATGCGCGACGCCGTCAATGCCTTTATTGAGTCGACCAAGGACTCAGGGCTGCAGATGCAAGAGCGCCTGAAGGTGGCTGCCGAGTTGTGGCTGACCATTGTCGGTACGGCTTTCCCGATAGAACTGCTGGATCCTAAGTTCGGAACGCTGACCAACCCGATTATAGAAACTGACGTTCTTCATCCCGTAAGCGCAGGTGGCAGCACTATCGAGCCCCCGTCACCGAGCAGTACAGGCGGGAGCACGATTGAAAATGGAGAAGGGTGGAGCACGGTTTCTCCGGTGGTAGACCCTCTGTCGCCGGGCAATATGTACAACAGTCCGGTTGATTATCCGCATATCATTGGTGCGGATTATGATAAGGATGGCAATCCTACCGGTGCACATACCTTATTGAACGGGGATGTAAGAATTGTGCCTGGCACGCAGACGCCGGCTGATCCGTCCGGTGTATACGAGGCAACGGTGCAGGTGCGTGATCCAAATAACCCTAATCGATGGCTCACCAAAACATCGAATAATGGTGTGAACTCGATGTTCCCGGCTTCTTGGGACAAGGCTCGAATAGTTGCAGAGGTTGATGCCGCATGGAACAGTCCTGCAAAAGTTGTTAACGGAACTGCTTGGCGGTCAACAACGCCTTCAGGTGTAAGTGTTCGCGGCTATACCACTCCGAGGACAACGGTTTTTCCTGTTTATAGACCATAAATATCGGATGCATTCATGGAACTGAGGTTTTTTCATCAATCGGCCGGTCCTCACCCTGTTTTGGGCGAGGTCTTTTATGACATGGCGCAAGTGAGCCCGGGGCAGGAGGGGGCTCAACGCTATGAGCTTTATGTTTGCAGCACGCTGGAGGCCGTTGCTCAAACCCCGGCAAGTTGTGATCGGCTGCTTCGGTATCTGGCGTCGGTATTGGATGGCACAGAGCAATCAATTTGTGCGGGTGGAAACGACGTTGTTTTGAATATCGATACAACTGGTGTGCAGGTTGACATATCAATCAACGACGACTGGATCGGTCAGCCAGAAAGCAAATTCACCTTGCAGGAATGGCAAAAAATTCTCGAGGGTTGGAAATACCTTTTGGAGTTACCAAAGGGTTCTGATGAGATTGTGCTTGTCAAACTGCCGTAGAGAATGTTGGATACTACAGAGTATGGGTAAATGGGACAGACCACGTTTATTTAAACGTGGTCTGTCTGCGGTTCTGCTCCGAATTGTTGTCTAGCTTTCGTGTCAGTCAGCAAGAAATCAACTGATCAAAAGCGCTGAGAAAGGCCAGCAGCGCTCGCAAGAAAAAGGAAGCTTGTGTTGACCAATAGATACGCAGTTGTTGTGGAATCAGGATCTGACTTGCCTGACAGAGAGGTTCTGGTCAGTCGGGCATGGGGCGACGTTCCCGTCTCCTACATCCAGGATCAAGAGGCGTTTAACGACTGCAGTTTTCTCGATTTAAAAGTCAATAAATGGGAACTCAACAGGGAGTGGAGCGCTAAGCAGGACAGCGAACTCTGGATAAGAATTGAAAAACTTAAAGGGTCAGCGCTCGATGACTTTCTGCATAGAGACGGCTCTCTTTGGCCTGTCGATTTGGCAGAAAAAACGCTCATGATTATTGAGTTGGACGAGGGCGGGAGTGCGCTGGACCATTGTCTGTTGCTGCGTTTGGTGTCGGTTTTTATGGAGCAGTTCAAGGTCTACAGATGGTCTGACGGTATCGTAGAGGTGAGTGACGAAATTGTCGCTTCCTTACCCGCTCAACAGGCTGTTCTAGAGCGATTGATCGGATGTGAACAGGCTGCCAGAGGCAAGTAACGTGAAGAATTTGGTTAAAGAGGGAATATGAATGGCCCTGATGAAACTCCGCCTTTGCCCAGCACCGAGGGTTTAAGAGTGATCACTGAAGATATAAAGATCGTCGAGGAAATTTTCCAATTGGTCGAAGCAGGCATCGTCCATGGCTATGACGCGTTCCGATATGGTGTGGAGCTCGGAGAGGGCTACATAGAAACGGAATTAGCCGTCGAAAAAGATGGAATTGAGGACTGGAACGCCGAAACCGATATAAACGGGGCGATAATTCTTCGTCTGGTCGATCAGCTGCAGGCAAACGCAGTCAAACGTGGTGAACCCTGGAAGTTTTTCGTTCTCTCCTACCGCGAAGGCGAACAAGTGAAAACGAAATTTAACTACTGATTTGATAATGCGCGTGGTCTGTCCCGGTCTAATTGCGGGCGGAAACTGCTGGAGAATGGAAATGCGGGTTGAAAGCTTGTTCAATCAGGCCCGAAGCATGGTTAAAGGGCTTTATATTCACGCGATGGATGAGCTTGGGTTTCGTCCGGAGCAAGCTTTTGCCTATGCTCAGGATGAGCTGGAGCGCCTGATGCGCAAAGACGCACCTGGTCCGAATGCAATCCTGCAGACGGCCATTTATATGGAAGGTAACCGACGAGGCCTGAAGTTGTCGAAAGACAGCCCTTACGCGATTGATATGTTGGATATTTTGAACGACACGTACAATCAGTGCAGTGTTGAGAGGCTTGTTGAGGCTGGGGTCAATGACGAGGAGCTGAGAGCCATTCAGTTGGACATGGACACAGTGTGCAAGGTGTTTCTTTCTTAAGAGAAACGGCGAGTACAACAACGATGTTTATCAAGTTTGATAAGTTTATAGAGATGTTCGCTGATGAGGAGTATCCAAAGGACTATTGGTCTGACGTCGCCATAATCAGCGCCTCCGAAATGCTGGTTGGCTTTTCTGAGGGTGATTGGCTGGATCTCTTCGCGGTTGTAGACAGTAAAAGCGATTTTTGGGCGTTGCGGCTCTGTGAGACGCTGGGAGATTCCCCGGATGAAAGAGCACTGCTCGTATTGTTGAAGATGAGCTCACGCAATGGCAGCGTGATTTACGCTGCACTGGAATCCATCAGATCTTTGATCAGTCTTGGCCTCGATGTGTCGACGTATGCGGATCAGATCAATGCTGCGACTGAACGTGCGCAGCATGTGACGGGTAAAGTGGGTTTGCTTCCGGTTTTCCTATAGGTCTGAAAGGCGCAGATGAGGTTGTGTTAGTCCAACTGCCATAAAAAAGTTGATCCTCAGCGTACGAACTGAGGAGTAGTCGTAAATTCCAAGGCATTTATGGAACTGAAATTTTATCAAACCGCCGGCGGTACCTACCCCGAAGGACAGTTGTTTCACGCGATCGTTGAAGTGAATACTGATCAGGAAGACGCTGAACGCTATCAGCTTTATGTGTGCAGCGTTCTTGATGCCATCGCACAAGTTCCGGAGGATTGTGATCGTCTGCTGGCAGCTATTTCATCTGTAGAGGTGGGCGTGCAAGCTTCAATCACTGACGGGGGAAACGATGTCCTGTTGAATATGAGTGATGAGGGAGTACAGGTCGATATTCTGGTCAACGATGACTGGACTGGGCAGCCGCAAAGCTGGTTTACGTTGCAGGAGTGGAGGAAAGTTCTGGAGCAATGGAAGTGGCTTCTCGAATTGCCGGATGGTTCTGACGAGGTCGTGATACTGAAATTGCCATAGGTCATCACTGAAACGGAAGAAAGGGGCTGAGATTAGAATCGATAAGGATTTGATGAGCAGTCGGTACGCTGTTGTGTTAGGTCGAGGAAGCTATAAATAGGACAGACCACGTTTAAGTAAACGTGGTCTGTCCCCGATTCTGTTTCCGATTCTGTTTATTGAAAGATGGCCAGTTCAGAGTAATTGAGGTGCACAAGCCATGAGCATAATGATGGTGTTCGAATTTGAGGGTTGCCCCCGTGTCGAGCAACTAATAGATGTCCTGAGAGCACTGGGAGCGTCAGTCGACGCTGAAGATTCTGAGTTCTCCGGGAGTTCTGCTGTCCTTTCAATATGAATCAATATACGCAGTTAGGGATCACGATCTTGTGGTGTATAAGAAGATGATTGAATAAGTGGCGGTTTATAATGAGCTTAAAAAGCTTCTGTGACCTGTTTTTTTCTCAGAGGGGGTAATGGGGTAGATCACATTTAAATAAACGTGGTCTGTCTCGAGGGATCAAAGGTCTTTAATTTATGGCAGTTGTGAATGAAGAAGGCCATCTCCTGACTGTTATTGCTGAAGTTGGCGTATTGGAGTGGCAAAAGTATCAACAACGTTTTCCAAAAGTAAGGGTTGGGAATGAAATGCAGCGGGAGGATCATTCTGCGCTGCCACCCTTCATCGCTTTCAGGTTTGAGTGTATTATCAAGATTGATATCGACAAGTTGAAGGCCGCCGTGGAAGGGTACAAGGGGTCTTTATCATGGTCGCTTGTTGGCCGGTCACGCGAAGAGCTACCCGGGATTAACTGGATGATTGCACCGTCAAGGATGTGGGAGGTGGGTGAATGTGCTCTGCAAGCAAACATGACGGCAGCGGTCTATTTGTCCATTCATGAACCTTTACTTGGTCCAGTGGCATACAAGGATTTAATTGGACTGACGGAACATGTTCGTTCTGTGTTCGATCACTGAGGATAACGGGACAGACCCTGAGGGATCCCCGATTTTTCTTACAGAAAGTCAAGAAGTTGGAATATTGAAGAGGCCTGCATGAGTCGGCAACTTGGTTTGCACCACACAAATACAAGAAACCGAACCCATGCAAGCCATCCGATTTTTGCACAGAGCGCTCGCTCAAGCACTGCCCTCTATCCATTCTCGCCGCCTGACATCACTGATGAGTTGTGTCAGTTCGTTACTGCAAGGACGTCGACTGACACTGACCGCTCTTGGTCGCTTCATGACGGGGCGTGCTTATCCCAAGCATTCGATCAAGCGTGTGGATCGGTTGCTGGGCAATCAACACTTGAGATCAGAGCGTCCATTGTTCTATTGGGTAATGCTTCGGGCA
>NZ_CAXAPL010000011.1:0-141355 GCF_963970845.1 Pseudomonas sp. RA_105y_Pfl2_P56 | reverse complement strand
TTTGGGATAGGAGCTTCGTTGGCGCATGGAAATCCTGGCGATAAGGGTGATCGCGTCCGCTTAAAAATAGGCGGACACCATCGCCCTTAATTCCGGATTTCTGAAGGTGTGTTCGCTGGCCGCTTACGGACATCTCGGTTCCTCCCCGTCAGGGAGTCAGGAATAAAAAAGCCCAGCACGATGGCTGGGCTTATGATGGAGCGATCCTACGCAACTCTTTTGCGCTTGCGCAACACTCGCAGGTGCATCCACCCAGACCGAGTGACGTCATGCCTAAGAGAGTGAGAAAGCGAACATGTAAAGGCTTTGAGAAGTCCGCGCTCAACCAAATCGTTCAAGCATGATTTCAGACGATGCCAGTGCGCTTTATCATTTGGCGCAGGGTTACGCTCAATGGCAATACCCACGGGGCCATGCTCAGTAGATCGACTGATCGCCAAGAGCAATTGGTTTTCGTAATATGCGGCAGTCTCCATAGACAACTCCATGCGTTTTCTGTGTCAGGTTCAACCTAGCGGACATTAGCACCGTTTGACGTTGCAAGCTGCAGCCAAAATGCACGAATTATCTGCTGAAGGTCGCCTTCAGGTTGTCATGGCTGCCCTCAAGCTCTATCTCCCACTCCGGGCATTCTGCGCTCAAATCCAGCAACACTGTCTCAAACGCCTCGTAGGACACTTCGGCACTGACTTCAGCCTTGACCGATGCTTTGAGTTCAAAATGACGAAATCCGCCACCGACCAGCGGCCTGGACGGCAACTGCCTGATGATCTGACGCTTCAATTCGGCGGCTAGAGTAAGTGCGGAGTATTCCAAGAGCTGAATCCTTTCGAGCAAGAAGAACGCCCGACGCAATGGCCGGGCTTTCTGAAAAATTTCGATAACTGAATCTGACCTTGTAAAAAATTACGTTGCCTTGTCTGAGGCTTCAGCCGCGAAACATGAATTTCTCAAGCCGTGTCCGATCGCAAAAATTTTTGCGTGATCTGAAACAGGTAGCTTTATCGCATCATCAGATGCCGTTTGAACCATCTTCGCAATACTGACCTTTTGAGCGGTGAACTCTGCAGTGCCTAAGGGCCCCTTTTCCGCGGTACCGAGGACAGTGCTCGCAACGCCCGCAAGACCCGACGCAATACCTCCGGCGACTCCGCCTGTTCCGGCAGCCGCAAGCATCGCGCCGGTCACACCCAGAACACCACCTGCACTACCTATACCTAGTTTGGCTTCTTCGGCGTTTTTTGAGCGTGCTTCGTAATTATTGTGAATCTTCCTACAGTACTCACTCGCCTCATCCAAGTCTGCCCAAGCAGCGAGATATTGCGGCTCGGCCGTGGCCACCGCTCTATAATTAGCAAGAGTCGGAAAAGAAGGGGTCGTAACTCCGTGACACCCTAGGATCGAAACAGATGCCAGTGCAATCATTGCCAAATTCTTCATGCGCGTCCCTCCAAGGAACCCCAAACGGGGCAATGGAGATATTAGTGACGTCTGCACATTAATCCAGGCAATGAAAGCCCGGCGCTTTGCCGGGCTTAGGTATTCGTGTGCGTTTCGCGTTACTTGTGCATCATGGGAAAAGTACGCGCAAAACCCCGTCATGTCAATATAATTATGCCGCCTCTTGATATTTTTCCGAGTGAATCACCTGCCAAATAGGTTGTTGTGCCTGAATATCCACTTCCTTTATAACTTCTTTAAGGGATTCCCAAAGGTCGAGCCAGTCACGCGTCCAGTTCTTCGGGTCGATGGTTACGCCGAAGAACGCATTCATCTCTGCGGCAACACGGGCCGGGCCCCACTCGGCAGATCCGGCTACCTCCCCCTTGTAGGATTGCAGGGCCAGGGTGACCAGGTACTGCGCCTTCACTCGCTTGGCCGATGTCAGGTCTGGCAATGCCGCTTTGGCGGTGATCAGCAGCACCGCATTCAGCAGGTGTCGCATGTTCATTGCCGGGTGATACAGGTAGTGACCGAACTGCTGCACCTGGAACGGCAGAGTATCGATCGCGCGGAGTACCTTGCCGATCATCGCCAGGTGTGCGGCCCGTGCAGTTGATCGACCTACCGGCGTACGCCGCGTCTCGCTGATGCTGATCCGCTGGCGAACAATCTCGATGCGTTCTTCCTTGTCATCGCCCAGCGCGGCGAACACAGCTTCATGCCGGCGCATCCGAGCGCCCTTCTTCACAGGCACCGACTCTGCCCGGTCAATGGCCGCTGCGCTGATCGACGCGTTCGATTCGTGCTGAGCCTCAGTCCATACCTGCCTTGCGTTGATCAGTTTCATGCTGCTTCCTTTTTCAGTTCTCTGGTCTTTGCCCGATATTCGGCCTTGATGGTTTTGATTTCTTCGACGGTGTGTTTGCAGACCGGGTGCGGCCCTTCCAGCCAATCGACCTTTTCCGGGCCGATCAGCTGCATAAGCGAAAGCCGGTAATTCACCAGGTTGCCGGACAGATGCGTGTTGCATGGCGCGCATTGCTTCCACACGTTGAGCGGTTCGAATCGCAGCTCGGGGTTCGCTCCCACAGAGCGATAGTGCCCAGCGTGGTATTGGCCTTCATGGTGGCGACCACAGCTGACGCATGGACGATCAGCGTCACGCAGGCGGATCCACTCATTGAACACTGCTTGGGCTTCACGCATGTGTTCCGCCCTACTCTTCAGCTTCTCCTTACGGACTTTGATCGCGCGGCGCTCGCACTGGTCGATCGCCTTGCGAGCTTTCTCTTGATGACGCGGGGCATCAATTGCTGCACAGGCCGGACTGCAAACGGCCTGCCCCATGCGCGAAGGGATGAAGGATTTTCCACACGATACGACACAGCATTTCTTCGGCTTTGGCTGCCTCCTTGCGATCGTCATGCAGCCTCCTGACTCAGCAGATCGTCGAAGTACACGCCCTGTTGAGCAAAGCGCGCGACGATGCGATCTGTGTAGGCCACACCTTGGGCGCGATTGAACAGGCTGGTCACCGGGAATCCGTCCGGGCCGAACAGCTTGCAGCCTCCCATCATGGCCAGCTTCGTCTCATACGGCAGGTGACGCATGACGCGGTACCACTCCGCCTGAAAACCCGCGTCCTCGTTGAGTAGGATCTGCACGCCGACGTGCAACTTGCAGTACCGGCGGGCGTCGGCCTCATCGCCAATCTGTGTCATCTCCGCAATGCGCTTGTACATCGAGAACCATAGCCGGTTCTGGTCGAGAGTGCGGTCCTTTCCCGGGCGCAGCGATACGACGACGAACTTCTTGTCGCGGAACATGGTGCTGAGCGCGGTGATGGCTTCAGAGAGCTTGGCCTGGCAGTTGACGCTGATCTTGGCGGTCATGGCTGCACCGCTTTGCTCATGGCGGCATCGATGGATGCGATGGCCGCTTGGCGTCTTGGGTGCCTGAAGGAAACCTCATTGTTTTCATCCAGCAGCCCACGCACCTCGGCTTCGTGAAGAATGAATTCGCGGGCCTCCAGCGCAGCCTTGCGCAGCGCTTCATTCTCGGCCAGCAGCTCAAGCGCCACCTCCTCCACAGTCTTCTCCCCAAGGAATTCCTGCAGCGCTTCGGTGTTGCGCTTCCAGTCTGCGCAGTCGGCACGGAATGACGCTGCTTCGGCCCACAGCAGCTTCTGGAGTTTTTGTTTGTCGATGGTCATTGAGCCGCACTCCTTGCTTCCAATTGTTCGGCCTGCTGGATCAGCAGCGCCCTGCGATCAGCCAAGTCGTTGGCGTACTGAATCCGCAGTTCTGTTTTCTTCTCAGCAGATTCTTTTCGCATTGCGAGCATCGAATCCTTCACTGCTGCGAGCTTCTCGCGCTGCCTTGGCGAAGGCCGAGCGATCTCACCGGTGAGCAGCGCAACGACGGCACGGCCGTCTTCAGTAATCGGTGCGACACTCAAGTCGGCCAGGTAAAGCTGCCCGCGCTCCTGTGGGATGCGCTGCATTTGCACAGCCTTAGTGATCGCCTGCGTGCGGCGGTTGGCGTCGAAGCCGACCGACACGTGCCAATTGACGTGTTTGTTGTCCTCCCGGGCCTGCCCCACCAGACGCTCGTAAGCGCTGTTGAACGCCATGCGCGCACCAACCTTGTCACCGGCATCGAGAACAGGTTTCGCGGCTGCCAGCGCGAGCTGGATTTCGTCGGTCAGCACCACGGTTTCAAATTCATCGTTGGTGGTCATGGCGATCGCCCATGCTTCGTCCTTGCCCGGGCGGCCGTCAGCGGCCTGCACTCGCTGGAGGATGTCGGCCATGGCGAGCTTTCCCTTCACCTCGAAGCGGCAGGCCTTCAGCGCGGCTTTCACGGCGGGCACCGAGTACGCGCAGAGGTCTTCGGCCATCATCGCCGCAGTGCCTGGATTCATTTCCTGCCCCATGGCCTCGGCGGTGGCGCAGATCGCTGCAGCTAGTCCAGCAACCTGCTGATCGTTCATTTCAAAGGTACTCATTGCGCTCTCCCGCTTGGCGCTTAGCCAATACCATTTGTGCGGCCTGTTCGGCGGCGGAGACGTTCGCCTCGGTACGCTCCATCTGGCGGGCAGTCGTCCCGTTGATGCGCTGACCGGTCACCCACTGGGTGTGATAGCTCTCGGCGTTGGCCAGCAGTTCGTTGAGGCTGTGGCACTTCCGCAGCACGGCGGCATCGGCGGTTTTCAGGAAGTGGGCAGCGACGTGGTGAGCAACATCGGCGCCGAGGCGGTCGACCAGTTGACCGAGTTGTCCACCGACCTTGGCATTCCATACCGGCCAGGTGCTGTAGCGTTTGCGGTAGGCCATGGCGTAGTTCGCCCAGACCTTGAAGGTTTTGCAGGACTGGTCTTTTGGGCCTGGCATATCGGCAGGGATCTCGACCCGTGGCGTATCGGTTCGATCAACCACCAGAACCAGATTGCGGGCCGGCTTGTCCGGGCCGCCTTGCAAGTCCTGACTGGTATCCTGATTGGTACCCTGATGATTGGTATCCTGATTTGTCGGAGATTTTTCCGACCCTGGCTCGGATTTATCTCCGACCTTGCTCGGATTTTTTTCCGATGTAGATCGGATTTTTTTCCGACCTTCGTTCTTCGGAGGGGTCGGATATTTTTCCGACCCATCCAGCTTCTGGTTCCACTCGATCGCCTTCTCGGTCAGACGGAAAAGAGTGATGTTCGCGGTACTGGAAAGCTCAATCAATCCGGCTTCTTCCAGAGCCTTCAGCATGCGATAAGCAGTGTCTGGCTTGTCAGTGAGCAGCGGCAGCTCCTCAGTGATCTTGGCCTTGCTCAGCGCGAAGAAGATCCCGTCGTCAGTCTTGATTGGCTTTGTCCAGCTCGGGCAGCCGTAGACGAAGGCGAACAGCAGGGCCTGCTGAGAGTTCAGGCCCCACTCCAACGCCTTCACCTGATTGATCGTGACGGTGAATTGCATATTAGGCCTTCCCTGCCAATACCAGCGTGGCCAGCTCGACGAAACGATCGACATACCAGTGCGGCTGCGTCTCGCGGGGCGATTGTGGGCTGGTCAGGTTCTTGCCAAAGGCCATTCCTTTTTCGGTAACCGACCAGAAGTCGACGGTTTCCTGCTTGGCGTTTTTGCGCTGAATCGGCTTCAGAAATCCCTTCGCCGCCAAAGCGCGGTTGAATGCGGCCGGCGCATAACGGATTGCGTTGTCCTTCAGTAAGGCTGTGGCCGACTTGGTAGGCATGGAGGAACCACCAGCAGCGTCTGGCGCGGCATCAATGGCGTAGCCTGGGAGAAACTTCGGGTCTAAGCCGTTGTTCTGGGCGATCTTTGTGAGCATCGCCATTTGGCAGGATGGCGCAGGCTTCAGCAAGCGCGTGAAGCACTCCATGATGGCGATCTCGCCGACGACCTTTGTGCCATTGAGCAGATCCTGCTCGCGGGCGCCCCGCTGCTGCTCCAGTTCGCGCCAGCGGCGAATCACCTTCATGCGCATAGGGGCGCTGTATCCGGTAAGCAGGCAGTCAGTGTGCTCGCGATCGAGCATGTACTCGACCTGCTCACGGTTTTGCCCGTCGAGATAGATGTGCTCAAAACTGAGTACATTCAATTTCAACTCCTTGAGCATCGCGGCTATATCACGCTTTACGTTGGCGTGACGTTTGCCGGTGACATTGGCGATCTCGCGAGACGACATGGTGGTACGCGACAAGTTTTCTGTATTCGAAAAACGTGTCGCGACATTGTTGGGAGTATTGACGTAAGCATTCTGTGTATTCATTATTGCCTCGCTGATGTAGCAATGAGCCAGGCCACGAACCTGGCTTTTTTGTGCCTGCGATTTATGCGCGGGCTTTATGCAGCTCAATCACCGCCCCGACCGCCTCAAGACTCGCCGACATGTATTTGGCGTGCAGGGCGCGGATCTTCTTGGCTTCTTCTGCATCGATCTCGCCATCGTCCAGTGCCGATGCAACCATTTGGTCTAGGGCGCCGCGCTGTGCAGATGCCGCCAGCGAGCGCTGGTAAAGGTCGACGTTGTCCAGCTCGGCCACTTCCGGGATCTTCACGAACACACCGCCGTACATGGCGCAGATGTAATCCGGCAAGTGCTCAGTCTTCGTTTCGCTTTCCAGCACGAAGATTTCGGCATCGCTCAAAGGCTTGCAGCCTGCTGTTTCGTAGATCTGGTTTTCTAGGCGTTTGTCTTTGATGCCAAGGCGAGCAGCTGCGCAATCCATCCCGCCAGGGAAAGCGTTGGACACGGCGGCCATGACTTGGCGGCGGGTCTCTAGTACGGGCGTTTTCATGTCCTAGTTTTTCCTTGGGTTGGATGCGGTCAAAATGTCTTCAATGGATCGGCGGGCGGGGATGTCAGGCGGCTGTTTTATTAGAGGCTTGAGCCTCCAGCGCTTTGAAAACTTCCGGCTTAGCAATGCGCAGAAACATCATTCGCGCCCTCGGGATGCCGTACTTCCTCCAATCGCTTACCGATGGAGGGCGTACTTCGCACAGCTCGGCCACCCGAAAGGTGCCGCCGAGAGCGTCGATAATTTCATTTGGGTTCATGCCTGATTTCTCCGGCTATTCGCACAGACGCAGATATTAGGCATACCTTTTATTTAGGTCAATAGGAATACCTTAGATGCCTAGTGTTAGGCTCCCCTAATGACGACACTTCAAGAACGACTAAAGCTGGCTATGGCTGGCCCGCCCAAGGTTTCGCAGGCCTCTCTTGCACGGGCTTGTGGGATTCGCGCGCCGTCTGTAAATGACTGGCTTTCAGGGAAAACCAAAACCATCGAAGGGCAGAACCTTCTAATCGCCGCTGATTTTCTGAAGGTACAACCGATGTGGCTGGCTACCGGAAAGGGCTCGATGCGCAAGGGCGTGGATGGCGGACTTTTACCGGATAGCAAGGAGAGCAACGTGATTTCCATTGATTCACGAAGGAAGTCTCTCGATTCCAGCTTTATAACGATCCCCCAGCTGGACGTGGCTGGATCAATGGGCGCCGGAAGGGTCCCCCCCGACCATATCGAGGTGATCAGGGATATTACCGTCCACCTCGACTGGCTTCAGACGCAGGGATTGTCTTATTCAAAACTGGAGAATTTGGCCATCATCGATGGTGATGGCGACAGCATGGAGGGAACGTTCCGCAATGGTGATGCCCTGCTGGTGGATCGCGGCATAACCGAAATACGCACCGATGCGATCTACGTTTTCACGCTGGATGGCGAGCTCTTCATTAAACGGCTCCAGCGACTGACTGGCGGATCTCTGCGCATGATTTCAGACAATCCGGTGTACCCGTCGATCATGATCGAGGGTGACATGCTTCCACGCGTGCATATCCAGGCCCGAGTTCTGCTTGTGTGGAACGCTCGGAAGCTTTAGGTATAAGCCATGTCCCTCACAAAACCGAATCAGCAGCTCCGTCGCGACCTGAAAGAGGCTGCTGCCCTACTCAAGTGGTCAGGCGTCGATTTGATGCGAGCCGCTGTGAACCTATTCGAGGCCAGACATGAGGAAGTCGCCCGGGAGCTGATCGAGATAGGGACCAGATTTCAGACGGTCGAGGATCTGATGGCGGGGCATGCGGAAAAGATGAAGGCGGGAAGAATTTTGCGTGACGCATAACGAGGCCGACATCTAGGCGCGCACACGGTTCGTCTGGAATGCGCTCTTAGTGCGAATAAAGAAGAAAATTATCAATCGCCACTCTCACTTAATAGTCCACACAAGCGTTATTTGCTTAACCTAACATAGAAAGGGACATCATGGTAAATCGCCAAACAAGAAAAACTTCCAAAGAAGCGATCAAGGTTCCTCAACAAGAATTTTCTTTAGTTAGATTAAGGATAGACAAGCCTCCGTTCCGAAAATTAAAGAACATCACGGTCGAATTCGCTGAGCGCGTTACATTAATCGCAGGACACAACGGTATCGGAAAATCGACCATACTAGCGCTAATCGCAAATGGCTCAGGCATAACCGACACTAATATTCAAACATATACCGGCAAACCTTTCACAGGACTGCTTAACGAAATCATTCACATCGACTTCGAAAATGAATATCTTATCAACAAAACAAATGGCACGCTCTCCAATCCGCATTTAGACTACCTCATCAACGGCAACGAATTCACCAAGAGATGTGGATTTACTAGGCGACTAGTAAAAAACAAAGATGGCAAAACCAGCAGAACAGAAGTAAGGGTCGTACCAAGAAATACAAAAGCAGGTAATTATGAGGACATCAAAAGTGGGGTTGTCATAGGATCTGACTCAAAGGTTCCTATCCCTACCATATATCTTGGCATGACTCGCATGATCCCAATTGGTGAAAGCGATCCTGAGCTTATTTTAAACAGTCTCGATAACACGATAGATAAATCTGATGCTGCATTTATTAATAAATTTATTAAAGACGTTATAAACATAGCCGATGATTCGGATACCGCGACAAATGCAATCACCACCCAGTCCATTCAGGGGACGAGCAAAATTGCCAAGCACCCAGAATATGCTCACAGCCCGAAAAGTATCTCGCTCGGCCAAGACAGCCTTAGCTCCATAGCTACTGCTCTGGCATCGTTCCGGCGGTTGGAAAGAGAGTGGCCGGATTACCCTGGCGGACTTCTAGTAATCGATGAAATCGATGCGGGCTTCCATCCTCATGCACAAAAGTCGCTGATGGATGGGATTAAGAATGTTGCTAAAAAGCTCAGAATACAGGTTGTAGCGACAACACATTCATTGTGTATGATAGAAGCGATCCACCCGGACGCTAATCCAATAGATGATAAAGGTGTGAGAGTAGACTCGGTGGTTTATATCACTGACTCGATTGCCCCAAGAATAAAAAAGGATCTATCCTTCTCCCAAATCCAAGATGATATGAGTTTAACGCCGCCAGCACCCGCCCCGAAACTGGCTGCAGTCGACAACTCCCTAAAAATATATCTCGAAGATGCAGAGGCTAATTTTATACTTGGCCATCTATTGACACAAAAGGTCAAACGGCAAGTCAATGCGGCGACTGGTAAAAGACTAAAAGCAATACCAATAAGCGTTGGATGTAATAACCTTCAAGGCTTACAGAAATTTGATAAACATTTTAAGAAAGTATTAATTGTTGTAGATGCCGACGCGTCAGTCACAGCCGGATTGAAAAATGTCGTCAAGCTCCCGGGTAGCCGTGATAGCTCGGGAAAGGGGCATTCTCCAGAGAGAACAATCTACGAATTTGTAAAAGAGCTTATGAAAGATGATGAGAATTATCCAACGGCTCGCCAATCATTAGAAGATATGAATGTAACTAGAAATCAGCTAAGCACTCATTTACTCAAAGGTGACTTTAACATAAAGGATCGAGTTTCTGCTAAAAGCTGGATGAAAGCCCGACTGCAAAGAATTATTGATTGGAAACTGGTAGAGTTGTGGCTTGCCGAAAATCCCGTAGAGGTGGCGAGATTCCAAGACGATCTCATCGCAGCGTCAATCGCGACAGCAAAACTCACAAAATAGGGGCTGACCAAGTATACTGGGCGCCGATAAACTGGGGCTCAGACGCCTCAAAGGATGAGATAAAATGTACTCCAACAAGCTATACAGCCCTTTACGCTACCCCGGCGGGAAGGCTCGCTTTGCGCCTTTCATTGCTGAGGTAATGCGGGCTAATGGCCTGGCGGGCGGACATTATCTCGAACCGTTTGCTGGCGGAGCCGGCGTAGCCCTTGAGCTTCTTTTTGACGGTCATGCGACTCATATCCATGTCAATGATCTCGATCCGGCCGTATTCTCCTTTTGGTCAGCCGCGACCTCCGATCCTGACGGAATCCTAAAGCTGCTCAGAGACACACCAATCAATATGGAGCAATGGCATCACTGGCGTTCCGTGATGCTTGGCCAAGACCCTGATCTATCCCTTGCAGAAAGGGGCTTTGCAACGCTTTTTGTGAACCGTACGAACCGGTCCGGCATCCTCAAGGGCGGAGTTATCGGGGGGAAGGCTCAGACTGGCGCTTACAAACTCGATGCTAGATTCAGTAAGGAGATGATTGCTGCCAGACTGGAACGAATCGCGCTGAATGCAGATCGGATTTCGGTATATTGCGAGGACGCCTTTCTTTTGCTTGGCCGCGCCGCAGAATTTCTGCCTGGCCAATCGCTGATCTACCTTGATCCCCCCTACTATGTTAAGGGCCGCGGCCTGTATCGAAACTTCTACAAGCACGATGATCACCTACAAATTGCTCGATTGCTGCAATCTCCTGACTTCGAGAGACCATGGGTAGTTTCGTACGACAGCGCGCCGGAAATCTGCGAGATGTACAGCCAGAACGAGGCTCTGACGTACGGACTGCACTACACAGCGCAGGCTCGATATGTAGGCGATGAGGTCATGTTCTTCAAAGAGGGTATATCTGTGCCTGATGCGGAGATCCCTAGAGCCACCGTGGCCGCCTAACCCCATGCCCGGCCCAGCGCCGGGCTTCTTGTTTCTGCCCTTCCCGATCTGATCCGTAGCCCGCCAATGAGCGGTTTTTTTGTGCCTAACGAAAATAATTAGGCATACCTATTGACTGCAAAAGAAGGAATGCCTAATGTTCGATCCATCGCAGCGACACACAGCCACTGCGAAGGGCCTCACAGCCACTGCGAAGGGCCTCACAGCCCGCCGCTCTTTAGATCCACCGCTTCACCTTGCCGGATCACCACCGGCCCAGATTCAAAGGCAGCGATGAACCGGCCTCAACGGTTCAAAGGGTTGGCAACTGACCCGGGCGTGCAGCGTAAAACGTCGAAAGCAGTTATCCAGCGGGAGAACAAGCCGAAAGGCCCGCGGCTGGAGGAACAATTTGAATCGATCTGTACCGCGCCAGTAGCGCCGAAGGATCAGCGGAAAGTTTCACTGATGCGCCTGGTTGGCCGGGCGCATTGGGAAAACAACCGATCAAGCACGGAGCATCAAATGAGCGAACAAACACTTCAAGCGCTGCTCGCCGAGCGCGTCACTGCTTTTGCAAACAGCGAGAAGCCAGTCGAAATCATCGACGATCAGGTCAAGAAGATGTTCACCAGCGTGATCGACAGCTGCTTCGGCCGTTACGGCGAAATGGGCAAGCAGGTCGAAGAGGCAATCAAGGCCGCGCTGCCAGCCAATTTGACCGAAATCTTTGAGCTGACTCGCTACAACGCAATGGTTGCTTCCGCGTTGAAGGAAAAGTGGGAAAACAGCGGCGTCGAAGCCGACATGGTGCGCCTGGCGCAGAAACAGATCGACGAGGTGCTGAACAAAGATGCAATGCCAGAAGTGATCAGCTTGCAGGCGCTGCTGGAGGCCTTCGTCGAAGACCACAAAGAGTCGGCAGCCGAAGAGCACTGGGAAGCTCCGGACATTCGCTTCCAGCCATCCGACTACGGTGGCATGCACATCTACTTCGACAAGGAACCGAAGGATCGCGGGACTTCAACCTACTCCCGAAGCTCCGAGCGCAGCGAGTACATGCTCGGCAACGCGATCCACATCAGTTTCGACCGTTATGGGAAGGATCGAAACGAAAAGGGTCACGAGGTCGGATCGGTATACGCCGCCAAAATCGACAACGAGAAAATCAGCCAAACCCTGAAATTCCGCTCGCCATTCGAAAAGATGGTTGCTGCACTTTACTTCGGTAAATCCAAAATCATTGTCGATTGCGATGAGGACGAGTTCAGCTACGGCATCTACGACTGACAAGCCAGCGCCGCGACAGCCTTTCGTTAACTGCCCGATCCTCTATAAAAGAGGTATCGGGGGTTTAACGGGAAATCTCACAACGGTTCGAACGTCCACTTCGGAATGATTTCGTCGCTTGGGCGAATGGTGAGATTAAGAACGATATCGGTGTACGGACCATTAGGTTTATTGAAAGGCATGCAATAGACCGGGCCAAAGATGCACGGGCAGTTTGTCATGTTGAACTCCTCGCCAGAGTCCGAGAACACATATTTCAACCGCTTTATCAATGCAGCTTCAACCGCACCAACATCCACCGCGTCAACCATCCGCTTTGAATCAAAAAGCATCTGAGCTGTGGCTTTAAGGTTGCCCTTATCAATAAAAAATTTGTACATCAAATCGTTCTCATGGCTGTAGGTTGGATCCCATTTGACCTTAATTGATTTCATAAAGCCACTAGCCAACCTGCACGCCCCCCTCCAACACCACCCGAATGCACTCCCCTCCGCGCCCAACGGCAACCAGCGGAGCGGATGAGTGCATCCGAGTTTTGTTGGATCAACGCCCCGCCACTCTGGAGACGACCATGTCAGCTCTACGCAAGCCCATCCCGGAAGACGACTTTCTCGAAACAGAGGCAGGTCAGGAATGGCTGGCCGAATCGGTCGACGATCTGCTTTATCGGCGCCACGTCGAGGCACCCAACCCGGTGGGCCGAAGCAAGGTCCTGGTCAACGCTGACCACTTGCCGGAAGCGCTGGCGGATCACATGGCAGCGAATCCGGATCCTGATCGGTACATCGAGAAGATTTTGATCGAGCTGATCAGGCGGAAAGAAGGCGGGATTTTGCACACCTGGGCCATCGAAGCCGTCAGCGGAGATGCGCAGATCGTTCGGTCGCTCGCCGGCGATCTGGTCGCAAGGCAAGCCAACGAGTATCGCGATGCCAAGCGCGAAAGCGATCGCGTCGAGCAGGAGTGCGGGTTTTGAGCCCTCACATCCTGATCGACCAAGCCCTTGATGGAGTGTCGGCGCCCGCCGGCGAAGAAGACATCAGCCTACTGGTTCAGGGCTTGATCACCCGCCTCTTCACCGACGGCGCAATCACTACCGACGAGTTCAACCACTACTGCAAACGCCTGCGTGACACCTGTCAGCGGCGCAAGGAGGAAGCATGAGTACGGCACCGGTTAAATCGCTCATCGACGAACAACTTGAGGACATCAGCGCTCACAACCTTCGCGAGGCATACAGCCTGGCAGAGCGGCGTGGATTCTTCGGCGCGCCAGTTGAGCAATACGCAGAGCCGGCTTACGGCGGTCGTGTTCTTCAGGTGCTTCGCTATCGAGTGCAGAAATATGGCCCGTGCGATGAATGATCGACAGCACGCCCGCCGGATTGTCTTCTGGCGTAGCTCATTCTTCGCGCTCGCAGCTTGCACCGCTCTCATGTTGTACGGCGCCCTCTCCGCGCCAATCCCTCAATAGCACACACCTTTCAATCGCTGCGCACCGCGCGGCAAGGAACAGTCATGTCCGCTCAAAGCGTGGCGCCGGTGGCGCACGACCGAAACCTTCACGTCCTTCCGCACGCAGCAACCAGCACCAGCGCTCTGGTACTGGACGGTGACAGCTTAGACAAGATGATGCGCCTGGCCGAAGTAATGGCCACCGGCCGCGCCACTCTACCGAAGCACTTCAACGGCAATGCAGCGGATTGTTTGGCGGTCGTAATGCAATCGATGCAGTGGAAAATGAACCCGTTCGCCGTCGCGCAGAAAACGCACCTAGTTAACGGTGTACTGGGCTACGAGGCGCAACTGGTCAACGCGGTGATCACTACCTGCGCACCGGTGCTGGATCGCCTGCACTACGAGTGGTACGGCGCCTGGGAAAAGGTGATCGGCAAATTCACCATCAAGAATGGCGACAAAGGCGAGTACCGCGTCCCGGGCTGGAAGCTTGAGGATGAGCAGGGCCTAGGCGTGAAAGTCTGGGCAACCTTCCGCGGCGAAGACGAGCCGCGCGTCCTTGAGTTGCTGCTGGCCCAGGCTCGCACCCGCAACAGCACACTCTGGGCTGACGATCCCCGCCAGCAACTGGCATACCTCGCTACCAAGCGCTGGTCGCGCCTCTATTGCCCTGACGTGATCCTCGGCGTGTACAGCCCAGATGAGCTCGAAGAATCCGCACCAACAATTCGTGACGTATCACCGGCGCGTGGCGCGGCACCAGCTGAACTTCCGCCCTACCCCGACGAGAAGCTCGCGGAAAACCTGCCCAAATGGCAAACCGCGGTCGACGCCGGACGTTCCGCCCCTGATCACCTGATCGCAACCGTCAGCAGCAAATTCACCCTGAGCGAAGAGCAGATCGCCAAGATCAAAGCGCTCGCGCCGATTGAAGGAGACCACGAATGAAAATCCACAATGTCGCTCAGGGTTCCGAAGCCTGGCATGCGCTCCGCGCCAACCACTTCACTGCGTCGGAAGCACCAGCAATGATGGGCGCATCGAAACAGATGAAGCGGACCGAGCTGCTGCATGCGAAAAAGACTGGGCTCGATCGGGACGTGTCGTGGTGGGTGCAGAAAAACTTGTTCGACAAGGGACACGAAGCCGAGGCACTTGCTCGGCCGATTCTAGAAGGACGAATTGGCGAGGACTTGTTTCCCGTCGTCGGCACCGAAGGTGATCTGCTCGCATCCCTCGATGGCTGCACAATCCTCGGCGACGTGCTGTTCGAACACAAAATGTGGAACGAGCAGCTCGCCGCCGACGTTCGCACCGGCATGCTGGATCCGCACTATTACTGGCAGCTCGAACAGCAGCTGTTGGTGAGCGGCGCCGAGAAGGTGATCTTCGTCTGCTCCGATGGCACCGAAGAAAACTTCGTTTCGATGGAGTACACGCCGGTACCGGGTCGGGCTGCGACACTCGTCGCCGGCTGGAAACAGTTCCAGGCCGATCTGCTGGACTTCACTCCCGCCGAGGTGGTGCCGGAAGCCGTAGGTAAAACGCCGGAATCCTTGCCAGCGCTGCGCATCGAAGTGACCGGCATGGTCACCACCAGCAACCTGGAGCAATTCAAAGCACACTCGCTGGCCGTCTTCAACTCGATTAATACCGAACTGGAAACGGATCAGCACTTCGCCGATGCAGAAAAAACGGTCAAGTGGTGCAGCGATGTAGAGGAGCGCTTAGAAGCTGCTAAGCAGCACGCCCTGAGCCAAACCGAAAGCATCGACGCACTGTTCAAGACGATCGATGACATCGCGGCGGAGGCACGGCGCAAGCGCTTAGAACTGAACAGTTTGGTGAAAGCTCGCAAGCTCAGCATCCGTGAAGACATCGTCATGGATGCAGCCAAGGCGCTGCAGGTCCACATCGACCAGATCAACGCTTCACTGGCCGGCAAAGCGCGGATGCCTGCGGTACCAGCGGATTTCGCCGGAGCCATCAAAGGCAAGAAGACGATCAGCAGCCTGCGCGACTCTGCCGACTCCGAACTGGCGCGAGCGAAGATCGCTGCAAGCCAAATCGGCGACAGCATCCGGAGCAACTTGGCCAGCTTGGACGAGCTGGCCGCCGAATACATGTTCCTCTTCAACGATATCCAGCAGTTGGTGATGAAGGCGAACGACGACCTGGTCGCGCTGATCAAGGTGCGCATCTCTGAACATCAGAAGGCCGAGGAGCAGAAAGCCGAAGCCCAGCGCGAGCAGATTCGTCAGGAGGAGCTGAAGCGAATCGCGGACGAGGCGAAAGCCAACGCACCGGTTGAGCCTGCACCAGTCACCAGCCCGGCACCGGTGAAAGCCGCTGCGCCGGTTCAGTCTGCGTCGAAGCCAGCGACCACAACCGCGGTGCCGGTGAGCCTTCAAGCTGAGGTGTTCGATCTGGAAGCGCTGATCCATGCCGTCGCAGGCGGTCATGCTCCAATCTCGGTTCTGACCGTGGACTGGGAGAAGCTCGACGCAATGGTCTCGGCCCAAGGCGACAACTTCAGAATGGCCGGCGTGAGGCTGGTGAAGGTAGCAGCGTGAGACGTTTTCGCACCCAACAACGCAAACGACAGACCTGGCTGGACTTGCCGGCCAGCGGAATTGAAGAGGTAGGCCATGGCCAAGAGCAATGCGCAATTGCAGAAGGACAAGCGAGCCAAGGAGAAGGCACTGCTCGATCGGATCGGCGCCGAGAAGCGATCGCTGATTGTTTCGAAAGCGCTCGATGATGCCCTGCTGATCCTCGGCGAGCGTCACGGCTTCGTGGAATGGCAGGAGACGGTGTCGACGATGATCCTAAATCTGGCAGAAGCGCCTGCCGAAGAATCGGCCAGATTCGCAAGCATGTCGCGACCGGAAATTGTCGTAAAGGAAAAGTGGTCGCTACGACTTGAAGCGTTCGCCGTTACTGGCTCAGAGAGTGGTTGAATGACTTAGCATGTCTTGTTCACGAATATAGACATTTCATGATTCTCGATTAGCCACCTGGCCACTTCACCAAACTCACCGGGTTCATCCTTAAAAATATGAGCTGTTCGGGGAGTGATCATGGGAGAAGTGAGGAGAGAGCCAGAAAATTTTATTTGGTCATACCTAAATGAATAATCCCAATTTGCGACTGCGGCCAAGCTCAAGGATATATCGGTATCTTTGACTAGCTTCCAAATCTCCTTTTGATCTTCAATCTTCATTCTCTCGCCGATGAATACTGACTTAATACATTCAATTGGAAGCCCCATTGTCAATACTGGATATTTTCCATCACCTTCACCGGCGAGCTGTAGGTCTTTTTTAGCTCTGACGAGTCGAACTTCTTTCTCGTAAGCCCACGCATTGGATTTTACGCATAGATCAGAAATTGGAACGACTCGATCATAAAAATCTGAAAGATTGAAAACAGGCCTGCGCTTCTGATATTTTACTGGATTCAATCCGTTAAAAAACTCGTGACTTTCATCAAACTCAATCAGCGCCCCTGAGTACTCCCCTGCGTAATGCGCCCACATCAGGAGGCTTTCAGCATTACGACTTAGACACAAAATACCAACTGTTTGATTTAACGTTGACACGATGTTTCTTGCCTGAAAATCGCTCCTATCCTTTTCACCACCTGGTATATGTCCGCGATCTAAGCCTGATCTTCGAGGACTCAATACACAAAAGGACAGATTTCTTGTCTGCTCGACTATGTCTGCAGGGACAAAGAACTGTGGCAATAGCTCAAACGGATCGTTAAAGGCACCTGGTTGGGTGAATTTGATGCTCCCTTTCAATATCCTTTTCGCAGTGCCCACAGTCACGTATTTGTAAAGCCCCATAAACACTCCCTGAACCAGCCCCATGCCGGGCCGAACACAAATACCGCAAAGGGCGGCAATTTGCCAGCAAGGCCGAATTCAGACGATGCTCGGCTCTTCAACCAGCCGATGCGCCGACGTCATGTAGCTGGCCAGGTCGATCACCTCCCGAAGGAACACGACCACCTCCAGCTTCACTGCGTCGTCCGGCAGCCCTATCCGTTTCAGCATCGCTTTAGCGTCCTCTTCGATAGCCGCTAGCGCATCTACATCGCTCTGTAACCTCATATCGGCCTCCTGCCAGTGTGAGTTCAGAGATACATACCCCACTTCTACGAATCACGCCAGCCGGTGAGGATCCCATGTCGCCATATGAAATATCAGGGACCACCGTAGTGAGCTTTTCCGGCGGACGGACCAGCGCCTACATGCTGCGCCAGGTGCTGGACAGCAACGATGATCTGAGCGATCTGGTCGTCACCTTCGCCAACACCGGTAAAGAACACCCAGCCACGCTGGAGTTTGTTCGGGAGTGCGCCGAGCGCTGGGGAGTGCAGATCATTTGGCTGGAATTCCGGGACAGCGAGGCCGGGTTTGAGGTTGTCGACTTCGCCAGCGCCAGCCGCCAGGGCGAGCCATTCGAGGCGCTGATCTGCAAACGGAAGTACCTGCCCAACCCGGTGACCAGGTTCTGCACCATCGACCTGAAGATCCGCATCATCCACAAGTATCTTCGCAGCCTGGGGCTTTCGACGGAAGACAGCCCCGTAGACATGATGACCGGCATACGCGCCGACGAGCCCCGCCGAGTCGCGAAAATTCGGCACCGGAAGAGCACCAGCGAAAGCAAGTGGGCGAAGATGGTAATGCCGCTGGCTGATACCGGCGTCGGTGTACAGGACGTGACAGACTTTTGGGCCGGTCAACCATTCGACCTGATGCTGCCGACGATTAACGGCCGGACATTGGAAGGCAACTGCGACCTCTGTTTTCTGAAGGGCGCTAAACAGGTCTATTCAATCATCGCTAGCGATCGGCCTAAGGCTGAATGGTGGGCGCGAATGGAAAGCTCGGTGGTGTCCGGCGGCAAATTCACTGGCGATGGCGCCCGGTTCCGCAGCGACCGCCCCAGCTATCAGCAGATGCTCGACTACTCAGACACCCAATTCGACATGTTCGCCGACCACAACGAGGCTATTGCCTGCTTCTGTGGCGACTGAGCCGGCCGCGATCACGGATGCGCCCAGTTGTAGAAATCCTTTTGTACGGTCCCGCACTTCAAGCAGGTAACAGTAAGGTCGGAATCCTCTCCGAACTTCGGTTTTACCCATGGCGTACGTGAAACCAGACCATGCCGCGTCGCGTGGCATCGTTTGGATTTGCACAGATAAACAGCCATCTGCTCAAGCTTGTAGCCAGCCGCATATTTCGGAATTGGCATCTCAATCATCTCCCAACGAACTCTGAGCCCCAACTATAGCTCGGCAAGGATCCTCTATGTCCGCACAGCAGAAGAAACACCCCTTCGATTTCAAAACTCAATACGGACTCGGCTTCAGCACTCAGGACGATGAGATCATTGTCGACTTCTTCTGCGGTGGCGGCGGTGCAGGCACCGGGCTGGAGATGGGGCTGGGCCGAGCGGTGAACGTCGGGAAGAACCACAGCCCTCAAGCCATCAGCATGCACACAGTGAATCATCCCGGCGCCGTGCACTACACCACCGACGTGTTCGAGGGTGATCCGGATACAGAGTGTGGCGGCAAGGCCGTTGGCTGGTTCCACATGTCGCCGGACTGCACGCATCACTCCCAAGCTGCCGGCGGCCAGCCCCGCAAGCGCGAGATCCGGAACCTTTCGTGGATCGGCCTCAAGTGGGCAGGCATGAAGCGCCCCCGGGTGATCAGCCTCGAAAACGTTAAGCAGATTTTGCAGTGGGGCAGACTGGTCGCCAAGCGCGACAAAGCCACCGGCCGCGTTGTGAAACTCGGCGGCGAAGTGGCTGCACCTGGCGAGGTTGTGCCTGTAGGCCAGCAGTTCCTCATCCCAGACCCAAAGCAGCGCGGCCGCACATGGCGCCGATTCGTGGCTCTGCTCGAAGCAATGGGCTACGTCGTCGAGTGGAAAGTAATCAAAGCCTGCGACTTCGGCGCGCCGACCAGTCGGGAGCGTCTGTTCATGATCGCCCGCTGCGACGGTCAGCCGATCGTGTGGCCTGAGCCGACCCACGCCAAGCATCCGGGCAAGGGTCAGCAGAAGTGGCGTACCGCCGCCGAATGCATCGACTGGACCATCCCGAGCAAAAGCATTTTCGACCGGCCCAAGCCACTGGCACCGGCCACCCTGCGTCGAATCGCGAAGGGCATGAAGAAGTTCGTCATAGATGCCGCCAACCCATTCATTGTGCCAATCGCGAACTGGTCCGGTGAAAGTGTCCAGTCTGCGCATGAGCCGCTGCGCACCGTTACCTCTTGGCCTCGCGGCGGATCGTTCGCCATGGCCAGCCCGATCATCGCGCCAGCAACGCACCAAGGCAGCGACCGGATCAACGATCACCACGAACCGTTGCCGACGGTGACCTGCGCAAATCGCGGCGAGCTGACGCTGATCAGTCCGGTGCTGGTCAGTACCGGCGGGCCAGAGTACTCGGGCAAGCCTGCATCACCTGATCAGCCGGCCGGCACGCTGATGACTCAGAATCACCGAGCGATCGCCGCAGCGCACCTGGTGAAGTTCCGGTTTGCGGATGAAGGCAAAGCGCTCGACGAGCCGCTGCCTACCATCACCAGCGGCGGCAACTACCAGCGCCCTGCCGGCGCCGCCCACGCCATGGGTATCTCTACTGTGTTCATGGCTCAGATGAATGGCGGCTTCAACACCACGGCCGCCAAGAGCATCGAGGATCCGATGACCACGGTGACCAACACCGGAAGCCAGCAGCAACTGGTGACCGCCAACCTGGTGCACTTGCGCGGCAACTGCGATACACGGGACGCAGCCGATCCGCTGCACACCATCAGCGCCGGTGGCACTCACCACGGGCTGGTCACCGCCTTCATGGAGCGCCAGTTCGGCGCCAGCGTCGGCCAGGGAGTGGACGAACCGGCACCAACGATCACCGCCGGCGGTGGCGGTAAGAGCTCGCTGGTCGAGCTGCAGCTATCACCAGAGGTTGAAGCCGGTGCGCTGCGGGTCGCCGCATTCCTGATCAGCTACTACGGCACCGAGAACATGAGCGCCGCTGACGCACCAGCGCCAACCATCACCACCAAGGATCGGTTGGGCCTGGTAACCGTCACGATCAAGGGCACGCCTTACGTCATCGTCGACATTTGCCTACGGATGCTGCAACCGGCCGAGCTGTACAAGGCTCAGGGATTCCCTGCCGACTACATCATCAGTCACGGCGCCGACGGCAAGCTTTTCACCAAAACGCAGCAGGTCCACATGTGCGGCAACAGCGTCAGTCCGCCGCCGATGGCAGCGCTGGCACGGGCCAACGATCCGTGGCGCGCTACGTTCGAGGAGGCTGTCGCAGCTTAAAAATATTTTTGCCGATACCGCTCAAACGGCCAGATTTGGGTCACTGCCTTCCCACTATTAGGTTGAGGTCAGAAATTTTTCCTCACCCACTTTTGGAGCAAATGATGCCTTTTGGACTGATTGTTTTGTTGGCAATGATGATTTTGATCAGCCTCTTCGGCGGTTGCGTCGGCTGATGCAGCAAAGCGGGCAGTGATTCTCGCTGCCCGCCGCCTTTCACACACCACTCTCCACCGCCCGGGCATGCCCCGGCATAGGACGCAAAGCCATGCCCACAGAAAACAAACCGGCCGAGCCGCTGAAGGTTGAGCGCTCGACTGTGACCAAGCTGGTGATCACCGGTGCGCCACGGCTTGACCAGATCACTGTGTTCCTTGAGGACTTCGGGCGCCGCAACTGCCCGACCGAGGCGGACCCGAACTACCAGACCGCACAAGGAAAGATCACGATCAACTGCTGGGACAAGAGTTGGAACGCCTACTGGGGCGGCATGGGACCTCGCACGGTTGCCCAGTTCGTGGCCGAATGTGATTGGTGCTACGTACTGAACTGCCTGGATCGAGGGATCAGCAGCACGCGGTTCAGCGGGAACGCGCTTCACGCATTCGCGAAAAAGTGCATTGTCCAGCGCCGCCGGCAACAGACCGGCCGTCACGACTGGGAACTGGATGAGCTGAGTAAAGACGAAGCCCGCGAGCTCTGGCACGACATCGAGGTTCTGCGCAGCGTCGAGTCACCAAACGAATGCTGGCATCACGACAGGCTGCTGACCGAACTGTTCGGAGATGAATGGCATTACCCGGTCGGTGACAAAGCTGTCGAGGAAAACCACGAATTCACATACCTGCGTCGTGTCGTTGAGGCCGTTCAGGACGCACTGCGGCAGGAACAACCACGGCAGGAGGCAGCATGATCAATCTCTTCTGGCGACTGACCGCAAAACTCCTGGCGCGCCCGGCCATCGCCGACTGGCTCATCGCCCGCGCCAAGCTCACCCCGTACCAGCACATCATGTCCGCCGAAGGCACCGAGATGTACATGGGCCGCTGGTGGCTGTTCAACCCGTACAGCCGGGAGACGCACAAGGCTGCGCTCTGGTGGTGCCCGTGGTCGTTCCGCATTCACCACATCATGCGGCCGGATGAAGACCGGGATCTGCACGATCACCCGTGGAACGCCCGGACGATCATCCTGCGCGGCTGGTACAACGAGCAGCGGACGGCGAGCGATTGGTGGAAGAAAGCAGTCAGGGCGTCGATGGTTCCAAACCCAGACCCAAAGATCGTTGAGTGGGTCATGAAGGACGCCTGCGAGTGGCTGAAGCGCTCCGAAGGCGACACCGCCACCCTCAACCACGGCGAGTACCACCGCATCGACCAGGTATCTCCCGGCGGCGTAACCACCCTCTTCATCACCAGCAAGTGGCGCGGTGACTGGGGATTCCTCGTAAACGGCGTGAAGGTGCCTTGGCGCACCTACACCGGTACCGACAACTGATTGGAGATTGCAGGATGAGCGAAGTGAAGCGATATCACGTTCAGCTTTTCAAGCTGGCCGGAAATCAACAGAAGTATGCTCACGGCGCGCTCGGCGCAGTCGAAATTGTTCGAGCCTCCGACTTCGACCGTGTCACCGCCGAGCGTGACGCCCTGCAGCAGCGCCTGAACGCAGCGGATCAGCGGATTGATGAGCTGGAGCAAGACAAGGCGCGGCTGGACGCGCTGGATTCTAATTGCTGGGACGTCCGCTTCAACAGCAGCCCCAACGGCGATGCCGGCGACAGCAGCATCAACATCGAGGTTGTCGGCCATTGGATGGATACGCCGTTTGAGCGCGTCATCGGCGAGAACTACAGCGAGAACCTTCGCGCGGCCATTGACCAAGCGATGACAGCTCCCGCCTATCCGCCTGCGCGCCCTGAATATCCAGAATCTGAATCTGCCAAGGATGATGACTGGCATATGAACCCGTGCAAGCAAGGTCACCGCGATGTCGGTGCCTCGGGCGGTGTGGCAGCGTGCAACCAGTGCGACGAGAAGATCGAAGCAGCCACGACGCAGGAAGCCTTCGAACGCTGGAACGAGACACACCCAGCCACCGAATCGGCCTAATCCCGATAAGAGTACATCTGTACTCCACTCGCAAAACCTGTAACCCCTCCCCTTCAAAGTCAGCCGCTATAGCGGCAAGGACGAAGTCATGTCTGAAGAAATCAAATTGATCCAGCCAGCCCCGGTCGTGCGCGATGAGGACGGCATGTTCCAACATCCCGACCTGCCCGATTTTGATGAGGGTGATGGGGAAAAATGCAAAGCCTGGATCACCGATCAGGGTCTGCAAGTGAAAATGGTCGAACTCGAGTATCACAGCGACCAAACAGTATCTGACCGCTACTTCGAATCCCACGATCCGAATTGCAGCTACTGGGAACCTGACCGCCCCGACGGCGAGGGCTGGTTCTGCCTGGCTATTCACGACACCGACGATGGCCCGGTCTGCTGGTGGGCACGCCGCGAGGTGACGCCATGATCTTCGCCCCGCTCTACATGGCCTACCTCATCTACAAGGGGCCGTGGCGATGACAGAACAACACCGCATTCTGGTCGGCGACTGCATCGACATGATGCGGACGCTGCCGGACAAGTCAGTTCACACCTGCGTTACCAGCCCGCCTTACTTCGGCCTGCGCGATTACGGCGTAGACGGGCAGATTGGCCTGGAGGAAACCCCGGGCGAGTTCATTGCCCGACTGGTCGAAGTGTTCCGCGAAGTGCGTCGAGTACTCCGCGACGACGGTACGGCCTGGGTGAACATGGGAGACAGCTATGCCGGCAGTTGGGGTGCTCATGGCCGTGACGACATGGGCGTAGGCGTCTCCACCATCAGCCAGCGCCAGGTGATGGCCTCACAGCGGAAGGCGAAAGCCACCACTCACGCCGAGTACAAGCCCAAGGATTTGATGGGCATGCCGTGGCGACTGGCCTTCGCCCTCCAGGATGACGGCTGGTATCTGCGTCAGGACATCATCTGGCACAAGCCCAACCCGATGCCTGAGTCTACTCGGGACCGTTGCACCAAGGCCCACGAGTACATCTTTCTGCTCAGCAAAGCGCGGCGGTATCACTGCGACATGGAGGCGATACGCGAGCCGGCGATTTATGGAGCCACGCCCACCGGCGTCGGATTCGGCCACGGGTTCGACGCAGTGACGAAGCCGCGGGTAACGGTACCGACCGGCTGGGATACCTCAACAGGTGACGGTGGCCACGGCGCTTTTCACAAAGAGGGTGCGGAGCGGGCCCGGCGTGACAGCTTCAAGCGAGAGGACTCGAAGCGAGAGCAGGTGATCCCCGGCCAGAACAAAGGCACGCACCGGCCAGACCGAAAGGAAAGCACATGGGACACCGCGACGAGGAACAAGCGTAGCGTGTGGACCGTGGCAACCCACAGTTTCAAGGACGCACACTTCGCCACCTTCCCGCCCGACCTGATACGGCCATGCGTTTTGGCTGGGGCTCCCCGTGGCGGCGTGGTTCTCGACCCGTTCGGCGGGGCCGGCACCACAGCGGTCGTCGCGATGCAGGAAGGTCGCAAGTCGATCCTGTGTGAGCTCAATCCTGAATATGCGGCCATGGCCGAACGCCGGATCTCGGCAGCCTGGCTTGACGGCGCGGCGCAGATGGACGTGTTTCACGACTCAGCGCCGGCCGCTTAATCAGTCAAGAAATCTACTTGCGTTTGCTTTTATCGCCATCTTTCTGAGCAGGAGTTCGATCATCCCCTTTATTAGATCGATGATCGTGCCCACCCGTGTCCTTTTGACGGCCGCTCTCAATGATGCCTTTGCTGGTTCCTGTATCTGAAGGCCCGAAAAGTCCCATGTAGTGCTCCTTGCTCTCAATAGCTCTGATTAGCCGGCTTGCTGCCGGGGTTAAACAAATAGCCCATTTTAATTAGTTTCGCCACATCCTCCCCACCTTCTGCCGCCACGCGCGGCATGGAGCATCACAATGAGAAAAGAGCTGATCAAGATCAGTGAGTTCCAGCGCCGGCGCTGGGGCGAGAACGGCACGCCTCCGTGCCCCCAGGCAATCCGCAACTACATCCGCAATGGCCAGGTGCCCGGCGAGCAGATCGGCAAACTCTGGTACGTTGATTGGACAGCGTTCAGCAGGTCAGACGGCAATGACTTGGTCGCGATGGTATTGAAAGGAGCTGCATGATGGTCCCACGGCCGCGCAACAAGGCGAACAAGAGCCTCCCGCAGAACCTGTACTTCGATTCGCGGCGCTCGACCTATCGCTACCGCCGGCCCACCGACGGTAAATGGTTCCAGTTTGGCTCTGACCGGATCAAAGCGATCGATGCCGCGAAGCAGTTGAATCTGGAGTTCATGCGCGGCGCTGACCTGGTCGGCGCTGTGATGGGCAGCACATCCGAATCGTTCGCCAGTTTCTTGGACACCTACGAGCGCGACGTGCTGCCACCACGGGAGCTGGCGAAAGGAACATTGGGCTTGTACGCAGTGCACTTCCGCCGCTTCCGGAAACAATTCGAAGGCAAAGCGGTTGACCAGATCACGATCCGCATGATCGCGGAGATGCTCGATGCGCTCACGCCGCGCACTGCCAACCAGTGCCGCGCGCTGCTGATCGACATCTTCAACCACGCAGCGGCCAAAGGCCTCTGCCCGGACAACCCGGCCGCCAGCACCATCAACCGAATCGAGAAAAAGCAACGCAAGCGACACACCGTCGAAGGCCTGAAGGCCATCCGGGAGAATTCACCGTTCTGGCTACAGAACGCCATCGACCTCGCGCTCATTACTGCGCAGCGCCGGACGGACATCTTGAACATGCGGTTCGATGGTGTTCGGGAAGGGTTTTTGTATGTCGTGCAGCAGAAGACGGCCAAAGCCAGCGACGCGGCGTGGATCCGGTTCAAAGTGACCGAAGAACTCCAGGCGGTGATCAGCCGGTGCCGTGATGACATCGTCTCGCCGTACCTGATTCACCGCCGGCCCGATCGCAAAAAGCAAAAGCAGGCGCAGACGAAGGACCACTGGACTCAGGTCGAAGAACGGTATTTGACGCGAGCCTTCAAAGAGGCCCGGGAAGTGGCGGGTTGTTACAAGGGATGGAAAGAGGAGGAAATGCCGGGCTTCCACGAAGTGCGAGCACTGTCGCTGCACCTGTATCAGAAAGCCGGAAAGGATGGTCAGAAGATCGCCGGCCACGCCAGCGAAACCATGACCAAAAACTACCAAAAGGATCACGCAGAAATCGTATGGTCTGAGGCAATTCCAGACCTAAATATCAGCGAAATCACCGGGTAGTTTTGCGCGAGTTTTGCGCGGGTTTTGCGCATGCGCAAAAAAGCCGATCCATTTGATCGGCTTAAGTGTCTGATTTTACTCAGGAATTATGGTCGGGACGGAGTGATTCGAACACTCGACCCCTAGCACCCCATGCTAGTGCGCTACCGGACTGCGCTACGCCCCGACTGGTTTTGTAAATCGCTCTTCGCCTCGAAGAGCGCTCAAGAATATATCGCAAGCTTTTGAAAACTGGAAGCATTCAAACGCAGCTTTTTATTTCTTGAGCACAACCAGCACATCTTCGAGCTCGGCAATCATCTGCCGGATCATCTGTTTGTATTGGGTGGTGTCATCTTTGGCTTCATCGCCGGACAGACGCAAGCGTGCGCCGCCGATGGTGAAACCCTGATCGTAAAGGAGCGCACGGATTTGCCGGATCATCAGCACATCCTGGCGCTGATAATACCGGCGGTTACCGCGGCGTTTGACGGGGTTGAGTTGAGGAAACTCCTGCTCCCAGTAACGCAGCACGTGTGGCTTTACAGCACACAGTTCGCTGACTTCACCGATGGTGAAGTAACGTTTGCCCGGGATAACGGGAAGTTCGTCGTTATGACTTGGTTCCAGCATAAGCCTCAACTCGGGCCTTCAACTTCTGCCCTGGACGAAAGGTGACCACACGGCGAGCCGTGATCGGGATTTCTTCCCCCGTTTTCGGGTTGCGGCCAGGCCGCTGGCGTTTGTCCCGAAGGTCGAAATTGCCGAAACCCGACAATTTGACCTGCTCGTTGTCTTCAAGAGCGTGCCTGATTTCCTCAAAAAACAGTTCTACCAATTCCTTGGCTTCCCGCTTGTTCAGGCCCAGCTCTTCATACAGACGTTCCGCCATCTCAGCTTTCGTCAAAGCCCCCATACGTCACTTCCTTAACGTGGCGTTCAACCTTTGTTCGAGCGAGGTGAGGATATTTTGCGTCGTCGAATTCACCTCATCGTCATTAAGAGTGCGCGATGGATGCTGCCAGGTCAAGCCAACTGCGAGGCTTTTTCTATCAGGATCAATACCTTTACCCTGATATACGTCAAACAGCCTGAGATCTGTGAGCCATTCGCCTGCATTTTCACGAATTACGTCCAATACAGCGGAGGCTGCGACGTCTTTGTGTGCGATCAGTGCAAGGTCACGACGCACTTCAGGAAAGCGCGACAACTCGTGGAATTTCGGCATTTTACCGAGCGCCACTTCAGCCAGGATCAGCTCGAAAACGAAGACAGGGCGGTCGAGACCGAGAGCCTTCGACAATTCAGGGTGGATTGCGCCAATAAAGCCGACCTCACGCCCTTCGCGCTCAATGCGCGCGGTTTGACCTGGGTGCAGCGCCGGGTGTTTGCCCGGAACGAAGGTGAACGTATCCAGTGCACCAGCGAAGCCCAGCACAGCTTCCACGTCAGCTTTGACGTCGAAGAAATCAACCGTATCGCGACCTTGCGCCCAGCCTTCCGGCAGACGGCTACCGCAAACAACGCCCGACAGCATCGGCTCTTGCTTCAGACCTTCGAGCTGACCGACAAAACGCAAACCGCTTTCGAACAAACGCACACGGTCTTGCTGACGGTTCAGATTGTGCTGCAAGGCTTTAACCAGACCTGGCCACAACGACGAACGCATGGCGGCCATATCGTTGGAGATCGGATTGGCCAACAACAGCGGCTCGACGCCCGGATTAAAAAGATCGAACTGTTTCGGATCGATGAAGCTGTAGGTGATCGCTTCCTGATAACCACGAGCCACCAACAGACGGCGCAATTCAGGCAGATCGCTACGCGCTTCGGCCTTGGCTTGGGGCGCCAGACGCGCTTGCGGGTAGCGCACCGGCAGACGGTTGTATCCATACAAACGAGCCAGCTCTTCGATCAGGTCGACCTCCAGGCTGATATCGAAGCGATGGCTTGGCACTTCAACGCGCCACTGCCCTGCTCCGTCGGCGGAAATACTCAGGCCCAGGCCGCTGAGCAGACGCTCGACCTGCGCCGAATCCATTTCCATGCCCAGCATTTGGGTGATGCGCTGCGCACGCAGAGTGATCGGGGCGATCGACGGCAAGTGCTGCTCGCTGACGGTCTCGATGATCGGGCCGGCTTCGCCACCAGTGATTTCCAGCAGCAGGCCAGTGGCGCGCTCCATGGCTTCACGGGCCAGTTGCCAGTCAACACCGCGCTCGTAGCGGTGCGAAGCATCGGTGTGCAGACCGTACGAACGGGCCTTGCCCGCGACAGCGATCTGATCAAAGAACGCACTCTCAAGGAACACATCTCGAGTGGTCGCGGATACACCGCTGTGCTCGCCACCCATCACACCGGCAATCGCCAGGGCGCGGGTATGGTCGGCAATCACCAGCGTATCGCCGCGCAGGCTGACTTCCTGACCGTCCAGCAGAATCAGCTTCTCGCCCTCTTCCGCCATGCGCACGCGGATGCCGCCATTGATTTGGGCGAGATCGAAGGCGTGCAGCGGCTGACCGAGTTCTAGCATCACGTAGTTAGTGATGTCGACGGCAGCATCAATGCTACGCACATCAGCGCGACGCAGACGCTCAACCATCCACAGCGGGGTTGGCTTGGACAGGTCAACGTTGCGGATGACACGGCCCAAGTAGCGCGGGCACGCGGCTGGTGCCAGCACTTCTACCGAACGCACTTCGTCGTGCACGGCAGGAATGGCCATGACCACCGGACGGGTGACCGGAGCCGCATACAGCGCGCCGACTTCACGGGCCAGACCGGCCAGCGACAGGCAGTCACCGCGGTTGGGGGTCAGGTCGACCTCGATGCTGGCGTCTTCCAGGTCCAGGTACACGCGAAAGTCTTCGCCCACCGGCGCATCGACCGGCAACTCCATCAGACCATCGTTGCCTTCACCGACTTGCAACTCGGCTTGCGAGCACAGCATGCCGTTGGACTCAACGCCCCGCAGCTTGGCCTTCTTGATCTTGAAATCGCCCGGCAGTTCTGCACCGATCATCGCGAACGGAATCTTCAGGCCCGGGCGCACGTTTGGCGCTCCGCACACGACCTGGAAGGTTTGCGCGCCATTGCTGACCTGGCACACACGCAGTTTGTCGGCATCAGGGTGCTGCTCGGTACTCAGTACCTCGCCCACTACCACGCCACTGAATACACCGGCGGCCGGGGTCACGCTATCGACCTCAAGACCGGCCATCGACAGACGGGCAACCAACTCGTCGCGATTTACCTGCGGGCTAACCCAGCCACGCAGCCATTGTTCACTGAATTTCATCCTGCTCTCCTAAGAATTCGTTACGACTAGCGAAATTGCGCGAGGAACCGCAAGTCGTTGTCGAAGAACAGACGCAAGTCGTTCACGCCGTAACGGAGCATGGCCAGACGCTCGACGCCCATGCCGAAGGCAAAGCCGGAGAACTCCTCTGGATCAATGCCGGACATGCGCAGCACGTTCGGGTGAACCATGCCGCAGCCCATCACTTCCAGCCAGCCAGTCTGCTTGCAGACACGGCAACCTTTACCGCTGCACATCACACATTCCATGTCGACTTCAGCGGATGGCTCGGTGAACGGGAAATAGGAAGGACGGAAACGTACGGCCAGTTCTTTCTCGAAGAAGACCCGCAGGAACTCTTCGATAGTGCCTTTGAGATCGGCAAAATTGATATCGCGATCAACCAGCAGGCCTTCGACCTGGTGGAACATCGGCGAGTGGGTGATATCGGAGTCGCTACGGTACACGCGGCCTGGGCAGACGATGCGGATCGGCGGCTGCTTGGATTCCATGGTGCGAACCTGTACCGGCGAGGTATGGGTGCGCAACAACATGTTGGCGTTGAAATAGAAGGTATCGTGCATCGACCGGGCCGGGTGATGGCCTGGGATGTTGAGCGCTTCAAAGTTGTGATAGTCGTCTTCGACTTCAGGGCCTTCGGCGATGCCGTAGCCGATACGCGTGAAGAACTGTTCGACACGCTCCAGAGTCCGAGTAACCGGGTGCAGGCCACCAGAGGTCTGACCGCGACCCGGCAACGTCACGTCAATGGATTCGGCAGACAGTTTGGCAGCCAGTTCAGCTTCTTCAAACAGAGCCATGCGCGCATTGAGAACGCCTGTGACACGTTCCTTGGCAACGTTGATCAGGGCGCCGACTTGCGGACGCTCTTCTGCCGGCAAATTCCCCAGGGTCTTCATCACCTGAGTCAACTCGCCCTTTTTGCCAAGGTATTGAACCCGGATTTGCTCCAGGGCATTGATATCTTCAGCGCTTTGCACAGCCTCTAGTGCTTGAGAGACCAGCGCATCCAGGTTTTCCATGTACAGACTCCAGATACAAAATAGGGGAAGAGCTTGAAGGCTCTTCCCCTATTTATGACGTTTAACACCAAGCCCCACAGAGGTGAGGCCGGGTGACTGTCGGGGGTACTTAAGCCAAGGTGGCTTTAGCTTTCTCGACAATCGCAGCAAACGCCGCTTTTTCGTTCACTGCCAGATCAGCCAGAACCTTACGGTCGATCTCGATGGACGCTTTTTTCAGGCCAGCGATGAAACGGCTGTAGGACAGGCCGTTAACACGAGCACCAGCATTGATACGAGCGATCCACAGAGCGCGGAACTGACGTTTTTTCTGACGACGGTCACGGTAGGCGTATTGGCCTGCCTTGATTACCGCTTGCTTGGCAACACGGAATACGCGGGAGCGTGCGCCGTAGTAGCCTTTAGCAAGTTTCAGAATTTTTTTGTGACGCTTACGGGCAATGACGCCACGCTTTACACGAGCCATGAGTTACTTCCTCTATTCTTGACTAAAATTAACGAAGGCGCAGCATGCGCTCGACTTTTGCCACGTCAGACGGATGCAGCAAGCTGCTACCGCGCAGTTGACGCTTACGCTTGGTCGACATTTTAGTCAGGATGTGGCTCTTGAAAGCGTGCTTGTGCTTGATACCGTTAGCAGTTTTCAGAAACCGCTTAGCAGCACCACTTTTGGTTTTCATTTTTGGCATGTTCGGATACTCCGCATTCAGTTGATAAACATAATCAGAAGGCCTGCCGTGCCCTGTTGATTACTTCTTCTTTTTCGGGGCGATGACCATGATCAGCTGGCGTCCTTCCATCTTAGGATGCTGTTCGACCGAACCGTACTCGAGCAGGTCAGCTTCAACCCGCTTGAGCAGTTCCATCCCCAGCTCCTGGTGGGCCATCTCACGGCCGCGGAATCGCAAGGATACCTTGGCCCTGTCCCCATCACTCAGGAAACGTACCAGGTTGCGCAGTTTTACCTGGTAATCCCCTTCCTCCGTCCCTGGACGAAACTTGATTTCTTTAACCTGAATCTGCTTCTGGTTTTTCTTGGCCGCGGCAACCTGCTTCTTCTTTTCGAAGATCGATTTGCCGTAGTCCATCAACTTGCAAACAGGGGGTGCTGCATCGGCGGAAATTTCCACCAAATCCAGCTTGGCCTCTTCAGCCTTAAGAAGCGCGTCTTCAATTGACACAATCCCAAGCTGTTCACCTTCAGCCCCAATTAACCGAACCTCGCGTGCCGAGATATTCTCGTTGATCGGGGCTTTCGGTGCAGCTCGTTTATCTTGTCTCATTTCACGCTTAATAGTAATTACTCCGAATCTGGGCGACCACGCCGGGAAACCGCTTGCGCGAGAAACTCAGCGAACTGGGCGACGGGCATCGAGCCCAGGTCAGCACCTTCACGAGTACGCACAGCGACAGTCTGCATCTCGACTTCCTTATCTCCGATAACCAAAAGATAGGGAACCTTGAGCAAAGTATGCTCACGGATTTTAAAGCCGATCTTTTCATTTCTCAAGTCGGACTTGGCACGAAATCCGCTTTCGTTGAGAGTTTTTTCAACTTCAGCAACAAAATCCGCCTGTTTATCAGTGATATTCATGATCACTGCCTGGGTTGGCGCCAGCCAAGCAGGGAACGCACCTTCATAGTGCTCGATCAAAATCCCGACGAAACGCTCGAAAGAACCGAGGATCGCGCGGTGCAACATGACCGGGTGCTTGCGGCTGTTGTCTTCGGAGACGTATTCGGCGCCGAGACGGACAGGCAGGTTGAAATCGAGCTGTAAGGTACCACACTGCCACACGCGACCGAGGCAATCTTTCAGCGAGAACTCGATCTTGGGACCGTAGAACGCACCCTCACCCGGCTGCAGATCGTACGGCAGGCCCGCAGAATCGAGGGCAGCAGCCAGTGCAGCCTCAGCGCGATCCCACAACTCGTCGGAGCCCACGCGTTTTTCCGGACGAGTGGACAGCTTCATCTCGACATCGGTAAAGCCGAAGTCACGATAAACATCCATGGTCAACTTGATGAACGCGGCGGATTCGGCCTGCATCTGCTCTTCAGTGCAGAAGATGTGGGCATCGTCCTGAGTGAACCCACGCACACGCATAATGCCGTGCAATGCGCCCGACGGCTCGTTACGGTGGCAGGCACCGAACTCGGCCAGACGCATCGGCAGTTCACGGTAGCTCTTCAGGCCCTGATTGAACACCTGCACATGGCAGGGGCAATTCATCGGTTTGATGGCGTAGTCGCGACTTTCCGACTGCGTGGTGAACATGTTGTCAGCGTAGTTGGCCCAATGCCCGGATTTCTCCCACAGGCTACGGTCAACCACTTGCGGCGTTTTGATCTCGAGATAGCCGTTATCGCGCTGAACCTTGCGCATGTACTGCTCAAGCACTTGGTACAGAGTCCAGCCATTCGGGTGCCAGAACACCATGCCCGGCGCTTCTTCCTGGGTATGGAACAGGCCCAAGCGCTTGCCGATCTTGCGATGATCGCGTTTTTCAGCTTCTTCGATGCGCTGTATGTAAGCTGCCAGTTGCTTCTTGTCTGCCCAAGCGGTGCCATAAACGCGCTGCAATTGCTCGTTCTTGGCATCGCCGCGCCAGTAGGCACCCGACAGCTTGGTCAGCTTGAAGGATTTCAGGAACCGTGTATTAGGCACGTGCGGACCGCGGCACATGTCAACGTATTCTTCGTGGTAGTACAGGCCCATGGCCTGCTCGTTCGGCATGTCCTCGACCAGACGCAGCTTATAGTCTTCACCACGAGCCTTGAACACTTCGATCACTTCGGCACGCGGAGTGACTTTCTTGATGACGTCGTAATCTTTTTCGATCAGCTGCTGCATGCGCTGTTCGATAGCAGCCATATCGTCCGGAGTAAAAGGACGTTCGAAGGCGATGTCGTAATAAAAACCTTCATCAATGACCGGGCCGATCACCATTTTGGCAGTCGGGTACAACTGCTTGACCGCATGACCAACCAGGTGGGCGCAAGAGTGACGAATGATCTCCAGCCCTTCTTCATCCTTAGGCGTGATGATTTGCAGGGTCGCGTCGCTGCTGATGATATCGCTGGCGTCGACCAGTTGACCATTGACCTTACCGGCCAGAGTCGCCTTGGCCAGACCTGCACCGATGGATGCGGCAACTTCGGCTACGGAAACCGGGTGATCGAATGAACGTTGACTGCCGTCGGGAAGAGTAATAGTTGGCATGGCGCCTCCTCTCCTAGTGGTGACCCCTACCAAAGGTCACGTGGGTTGGGATGAGCCAGTACAAGATCCGATCCAGGCCATTCAATGACGAACGCCTGCCTTACAGCGGCAGGAGCCTTGCGGCCAACCGGAAAACCGAACCAGAGTGACTGGGATTCAAATCAGGATATTCGCACGTTGACCGCTGCCGGGACTGAAGGTCATCCGGAGCCTGAGAACGCTTGAGCCAGGCATGCTAGCACAGATGAGCGGTCACTTATGCCTCAGTTTCATCAGAAGGCATATCGTCTGCTTTTATGCCAGAGTGCTGAACTTGATAGGCCCTTCAGCCCTCAGATAAAAAGACATTGACCCACAAGGAGCATCCTCGCATGCGTCTGAATACCTTATTCGCCGTAGTCGCCCCCATTGTTCTGCTGCTGCCATTGAGCGCTCACGCTGACTGGCCGAAGGGCGAGCGTCAGAAGTACATGACGCAGTGCACGGAGGCGGCCACCCCACAGATCGGCGCCGCAGCGGCCAAATCTCATTGCGCCTGTGGTGCTGATGCAATCAAGTCGTACCCGGCGAGCGACATTCAGGCGCTGATGGACAACAAGGCGACCCCTGAACTGCAGCAGAAAGCGCTGCGCCAAATCGCCAAATGCAAGGCGAATACTCCGGCGAAAAAGTAGGACAAAAAGCGTCCTGACTCGGCCCAGCGCCCTTGAAAAGGGCTGAATTTGCGTCTTTTCAGACGATTTATGCAGGTTTTACAGGTTTTTTTATCGTCTTTACGTTCCGCTAAAAGCCTTATAAAACGGGGCTTTCAGCCGATAAAGGCAGTAAAGAAAACACGACTGATTGGCAAACAGCACGTCCGGGGGGCTACCAAAGCGAACATTTCGACTATGATACCCGGGTGTGCCCAGTTGGCCTGAGCAGCACAGTACTGAAAAATATATGTTTCTTGGAGATACACCATGTCTAATCGCCAAACCGGCACCGTTAAGTGGTTCAACGATGAAAAAGGCTTCGGCTTCATCACTCCTCAAGGTGGCGGTGACGACCTGTTCGTACACTTCAAAGCTATCGAATCCGACGGTTTCAAAAGCCTGAAAGAAGGCCAGACCGTTTCCTTCGTGGCTGAGAAAGGCCAAAAGGGTATGCAAGCTGCACAGGTTCGCCCAGAGTAATTTCTCGGCGCACTAAAAAAACCCCGTCCATGTGACGGGGTTTTTTATGCCTGTAACAAAAGCAGCCTGTAATCAGCCGCAGTTGACGCGAGTGATTACCAGGTTGTTGTCGGTGTTCAGGTTCAAGCGATCGGAGCGGTATTCCAGCGTAATCATGTCATTGGGCTTGAGGAAGCGCGCGTTCTGCGCACCTGCCTTGGCGCGGGCCTGCTCCAGCAGCTCTGGCGAAGCTTTTTTGCCAATGGCGAACTCCGCCGCCGTCGCTTCACATCGGCTGTGACCGGTTTCGGTCGCCACGGACTCCTTTGCCGACTCGCTGGAGGTTGTACTGCAACCGGCCAACAGGGCGACGGCCATAAGTGCACCCAGTGACGCGAACTTCAAAGACATGAAGCCTCCTTGTTTTCAAATAGTTAACTGAGATCGTGCGACCGCCAATCCGGCGTTTGGTTTCATGACAACTGCCATCACCCTGCCCCACGACAGGAAAAACGCCGAGTGTGCCTGAACGGCGCTCAGCCTGCTCACCAATCAATCGTGACTTAATATTTACGAAGTTCAGTAGACGTCGATGTAGTCATACGGCGGATTCGGCCAGTTGTCCTTGAGCGCATTGAAAATCTGCATCACCCACACCTCGTCGCTGGCCGCAATATTCCCCACATAACCTGAGCCCTTGGCCCAGGTTTCAAGTCGAAACAGCAGGTCGTCAATATCCTGCCCGCCAGTTACTCCCGACGAGATGTAGGCGATACCGCCCTTGGTCACGCGCAATTGCGTGTGTTCATCATCGCTGGCCGATGCCAGCAAATGGCGTACAGCGTCGAGCGTGAGGCCATCAGGAGTATTCAAATCGATCTGCACAACACGATCCTTGGATAAGCCGGAAAAGACCAAGTGTCGCATAGCGCTGCGCTCATGCCTAAGTCACAGTGCCAAACGCCCGACAAAATGGTTAACTCGACGCACAGACCTCCCGACTTTTCGAGCCTGATCATGACCAGCGTAAGCATCGACGCCGACATCAAAGCCAAATGGGCAGACGGACATAGCTCTTACAGTCCGGGAACCACCGAAGAGTTGGCGCTTATTGGTATCGATCTATTGATCAAGGAACTGGGAACGGAAGCCGCCCAGCTATTCATCGAGCAGATTTTCGAGCGCTCCCGAACCGAACAGATCAAGCATGAACACGCCGAGAGGGAATAGAAACCCGCAGGCTGGCGCCTGCGGGCCGATCATTTACTTCAGACGCTTCAGGCGCTCGGTCAGCAGATCGAAGAAACCCTGGGCATCGCCATTTTCAACCCAGAATGCGTTCTTCGGTGCCTTGAGGCCGTCATACCAGTCGACAATGGTCTGACCGAAGGTCGGCCCTTCACGGCTATCGACCACAACATTCACCGAACGACCGGTGAACAGTTCCGGCTTGAGCAGATAAGCCACGACAGTGGCGTCATGCACCGGGCCGCCCGGAATGCCGTAGTGTTCCATATCCCCTTTGATGTACTCGTTGAGGATGTCACCGACAATTTTGCTCGCATTATTGTTGAGCGCAGCAATCTGCTTCAGACGCGCATCACTGGTGAGAATCTTGTGGGTAACGTCCAGTGGCAGATAGGTCAGCTTGACGCCACTTTTGAGCACGACGTCAGCCGCTTGCGGATCCGCAAACAGATTGAACTCAGCCACAGGGGTGATGTTGCCACCATTGAAGTGCGCACCGCCCATCACCACCACTTCCTTGATGCCCTGAACAATGTCGGGCTCTTGGATCAGCGCCAGCGCCAGGTTGGTCTGCGGGCCGAGCATGGCGATAGTGATGCTGTGTGGCTTGGCTTTTTTCAGGGTGTCGATCAGGTAGTTGACCGCGTTACCTTCTGCCAGACCTTTTTTCGGTTCGTGCACGCTGACACCCGACAGGCCTTCCTTGCCATGGATGTTCTCGGCGTAGATCGGTGTGCGCATCAGTGGCTTCGGCGCACCGGCATAAACCGGCACCTCCTCGCGCCCTGCCCACTCGCGAGCCAGACGCGCGTTACGCGACGTTTTGTCGAGTCGCACGTTGCCAGCCACGGTGGTCAACGCACGAATATTCAGTTCGTCCGGCGAAGCCAGAGCGAACAGCAACGCGACCACGTCGTCAGCGCCCGGATCAGTGTCGATGATCAGGTCGATTTTTTCCGCCGCCTGAGCGCCGGTTGCGGTTATCACGGACAAAAGCAGCAGGCTCCGGATGAAGTGATGCAGTTTTTTAGCATAGCGTTGCATGGCGCATTCCTTGTGCTTGTGAAAACGAAAATTAGAACGTTACTCCGGCGACCAGCACGATGTTGCAGTACGGCTGACATTCTCCCGTACGAACAATCGCCCGAGCCTGTCGGCTGAGTACTTTGAATTGCTCGTGACTGAGCAGATCGCGACGCCCCAGCGCGCCTTCTTCATTCAGCTCGTCCAGTGTGGTCAGCGCAGTCGGCTGCTTGTCGAAGATTTCTTTGGCCAGCGCATGGCTTTCCACCTGCATCTCACTGAGCACGACCTTCAAGGTGCTGACGAAATCCGGAACGCCGTGGGTCAGCGCCAGATCAATCAGTTCAACACCCGGCGGCACCGGCAGCCCGGCATCACCGATCACGACCATGTCGCCATGGCCCAGAGATGCGATCAGTCGTGACAGCGCGACGTTGAGTAGAGGAGTCTTTTTCATGAGGGTTTGAAGGCCTGTACGTCGGACATTGTTGGAATGGATGGCTGGGCGCCGGCCCGAGTGACCGACAATGCCGCAGCAATTTGCCCGTATCGAATCGCTTCGGCCTCGGACTTGCCATCAGCCAACGCAGCGGCAAAACCACCGACGAAGGTGTCACCCGCCGCCGTGGTGTCGACAGCTTTCACTTTCGGCGCAGGGAAATGCTCGAAACCTTTACCGTTAGCGAATAAAGACCCCTCGGCACCCAGGGTGATGATGACTTTGCCAGCCCCCATTGCGATCAAGTGACTTGCCGCATGTTCGGCGGTTTCCAGCGAGTCAACCGGCAAGCCACTCAACGCGGCAGCTTCACTCTCATTGGGAATCAGGTAATCGATCGCCCCAAACCAGTCTGCCGGCAAAGGACGACTGGCCGGCGCTGGATTGAGGATAACGGTCTTGCCCAGCGCTCGCGCACGCTTGAGCGCATGCCCCACCGTCGCATCCGGGATCTCGAGCTGGCAGATGACAACATCAGCCGCTTGCACTACAGCATCGAACCGATCGATCACCGCTGGCGTCATTGCGCCGTTGGCTCCAGCAACGATCACAATGGCGTTCTGACTGTTGTCATCGACTACGATCAACGCCACACCACTTGAATCCTCGACAACGCTCACCGCCTGACAATCGATCTGTTCGGCCAGCAAGGCGTCACGCAATTGCACGCCATAGTCGTCATTACCGACACAGCCAACCATTGCCACTTGTGCACCCAATCTCGCCGCAGCCACGGCCTGATTGGCGCCCTTGCCGCCGGACACGGTCTTGAAGGAATGTCCGATCAGCGTTTCACCGCCCCGGGGCAGCCGAGGCGCCCGGGTCACCAGATCCATGTTCAGGCTGCCTATTACCACTACATTTGCTGGCATACATCACTACTCGTCAATTCGGTTTCAGCGGTATTCGGTGAACACGCCGGACAACGGCGCAGTCGACTCGCGCAAAACAATACTCGGGGTCACGATCCGCTGATCAGTGCCCAGATTCGGGGTAGCAATCCTTCGCAGCAGCACCTCAGCCGCCATTTCGCCCAACTGCAGAATCGACTGGCCGACGGTGGTCAGCGCCGGGTACACGTAACGACTCATCTGAATATCGTCGAAGCCAATCACCGACAGTTCGGTCGGCACCCGCACGTTGCGTTCTGCCGCCGCGCGCAAAACACCGATACCGATCATGTCGTTACCGGCAAAAATGGCGCTCGGCGGATTGCGCTCAAGGAGGATCGCCGCAGCGTTGTAGCCGCCGGTGCTGGTGAAGTCACTTTCCAGCATGCGCTCCTCTCGCACCTCGATACCGGCCTCTGTCAACGCCCGGCAATATCCGGCACGACGCATCTGCGCCACGCTGGTGCTCGCCGGGCCGCCGATGGTCGCGATGTCACGATGACCCAATTCCAGCAAATGACGGGTAGCGAGGTAAGCGCCGTATTCATGATCGATACGCACCAGATCAGCATTCACGCCATCCAGACCACGGTCGACGATGACCATTGGCGTTTTCACACCCGCCAGCCCCTGCGCCAAACCACTGTCACCGCCAGCCGAGGCAACGATCAAACCGTCAATGCGCTTTTCCAGCAGCACACGCAAATAACTGCGTTGTTTTTCCGGATTGTCATCAGAGTTGCAGAGGATGACGCAGTAGCCATTACGCTCGCAGTAATCTTCTATGCCCCGTGCCAGTTCAGCAAAGTACGGGTTGAGGCTGTTGGGCACCAGCAAGCCAATGGTTGCAGTTGTCTTGGCCTTCAATGAGCGCGCCACTGCGCTGGGTACGTAGTCAAGGCTCTTGATTGCAGCCTCGACCTTGACCCGAACCTCCTGACTGACCGGCCGGGTGTTATTCACCACATGCGACACGGTGGTGTAGGAAATCCCTGCAAGGGCAGCCACATCCTTGATCGTTGCCATGTCTCAGCCCCGTCGACTAGCGCGTTGACTGCGATAAGTATCGAGTACGACCGCGATGACGATTACCGCACCGGTAATGATGCGCTTGGTTGGCTCGGTTGCACCGATCTGCGCCAGCCCCGCCGCAAGCACGGAGATGATCAATACACCGAAAAAAGTGCTGATCACCGAACCACGCCCACCCATCAGACTGGTTCCGCCGATCACCACGGCAGCGATCACTTGCAGTTCAAGACCGGAGCCGGCATTCGGATCAGCCGCCTCCAGGCGAGAAATCTGAAACAGCGCGGCGACACCGGCCAGCAGCCCCATGAGACTGAACACCAGGATCTTGTAAGGTTTCGGATTGATACCCGCCAGCCGCACAGCCTCTTCGTTGGTGCCGATGCCGATCAGATAGCGACCGAATACGGTGCGGGTCAAAACGGCCTGCGCAATGAAAATCACCAGCAAGGCGATGATGAATGACGGCGAGATGCCGAAAGCGATCGGATTCGACAACCAGGAAAAAGCGTCACCAATATAGGCGGTGCGTGACCCGGTCATCTGATAGGCCAGCCCGCGAGCCATTTCCAGCACGCCAAGGGAAACAATGAACGACGGAATCCGCCACGCTACGGTAATCGAGCCAGTGATCGTGCCCGCCAGCGCCGATACCGCCATGCCGAGCAACGCCGCTGGCAAGACGCCCCAGCCCCAGCCAAGAATGGCGACGCTGACCGTCGATGCCGCCAGCGCCAGCACCGAACCGACCGAGAGGTCGATGCCACCGATGATCAACACAAAGGTCATGCCGACCGCCAGAACCATCAGATCGGGGATCTGGTTGGCCAGCGTACTGAACGTGTTATAGGACAGAAAGTGGCTGCTCAAGACCGAGAACAGCGCGACCATTGCCAGCAAAGCACCGGCCAGCCCCAGATAAGTGCCCAACCCATAAAAGTTGCCACTACGTTTGCCGGCAGAAGATGCTGTTTTCATGGGAGATCCCTAGGCGCGGCTTCGTTGAGCCGCGCATCACGTTTTTGGTAGCCGGCGAACGCGGCGGCAAGCAAATCATCCTGGGTCCAACTGTCGCGCTCGAAGGTCTCGATCAGACGCCCCGCCGACAGTACGCCGATCCGATCGCAGATCAGCATCAGCTCACGCAGGTCACTGGACACCACCACCAGTGCCTTGCCCTGGCGAGTCAACTCACCGAGCAAGGCATAGATGTCGAACTTGGCGCCGACGTCGATACCCCGGGTTGGCTCATCGAACAGCAGCACCGAACAATCACGCTCCAGCCAGCGACCGATCACAACCTTTTGCTGGTTACCACCGGACAGTTCTGACACAAGCTGTGTGGGGCTCGAACTGCGAATACGCATGGCATCGATCTGGCGCTGCGCCAAAGAGATTTCAGCGCCATTGTTGACGAAACCACCACTGGAAATTTCCGGCATGTTGCCCAAGGCGATGTTGGCGCTGATCGACTGGCTAAGCAGCAAACCCTCGCCCTTGCGGTCTTCGGTGATCAGCGCGATACCATTACGCACTGCATCGACAGGCGAACGCACACTTACCACTTGCGCCGGCGAGCCGAGTGCAATCGTGCCGCTGTCGGCGACATCCGCCCCGAAAATCAAACGCAGCAATTCTGTACGCCCGGCGCCGATCAGCCCGGAAATCCCGAAGATCTCCCCGGCGCGCACTTCGAACGAAACGTCCTGTACCTTATCGGAGCGAGTCAACCCCTTGACCGTCAACGCCGGGGCGCCAATATTGCGCGGCCCCATGTCGATGTGCTCGCCCAGCTCACGACCGACCATCAACGTGACCAGTTGCTCGCTGTTGTAGTTGGCTATCGGCTCGACGCAGACCAGATTGCCGTCACGCAGCACGGCAATGCGCTGTGCCACTCGGGCCAGCTCTTCGAGGCGATGCGAGATGTAGATGATAGAGACGCCACGCGCCTGCAAACGGGTGATTTGCTCGAAGAGCATTTCGACTTCCCGCGCGGTGAGCATTGCGGTCGGTTCGTCAAGAATCAGCACATGGCAATCGCCAATCAGGTTGCGGGCGATTTCAACCATCTGCTGATGCCCGATGCCCAACTCGCCGACCAACGTGTCCGGGTCGATCGCATCAAGACCGACCTGAGCCATCGCCTCGATAGCCGCTTTACGCAGCTGTTTGCGACTGATCCAGCCACCGTTGCTCGGCAAATTGTCAAGAAACAGGTTCTCCGCCACTGACAGTGTCGGCAACAAATTGAGTTCTTGCATGACCATACGCACGCCGAGCTCTTCAGCCTGGGTACGACTGCCCGGACGATAGTCCTTGCCCTGAAATTGCATCTGGCCGGTGGTCGGCGTGACCAGTCCGCCAATAATCTTCGACAAGGTGCTTTTACCGGCGCCATTCTCGCCGGTCAGCGCCAGTACTTCACCGCGCATCAGCGTCAATTCGATGCCTGTGAGCACCGGTTGCGCATAGGTCTTACCGATACCGCTGACCGAGAGGACAGCGTTCGGGGCGGAAACTGACATAAAAACTCTCCATGCGCTCGCCCGGTCGGACGAGCGCCATTGTGTCGTCAGAGGATTTACTGGGTGACCAGTTCGACCGGCGTTTCAATCACACCATTGGCACCACTGTCGACTTTCTCGCCCTTGATGATTTTCAGCGCAGTTTCGATACCAAATACAGCTTGCTTGGCAGCGAACTGATCGGCAGTCGCCAGAATGCGACCATCCTTGAGCATGGGCTTGATGGCGTTGATATTGTCGTAACCAACCACCTGCACTTGCCCAGCTTTGCCGGCAGCACGCACGGCGGAAACAGCACCAACGGCCATGCTGTCGTTGCCTGCCAGCAACGCTTTGACATCCGGGTATTCGCTGAGAATCGAAGCGGCAACCTTGTTGCCCTTATCGATCTCCCAATCACCGGACTGCAGGGAAACCACCTTGATCTGCGCCGCGTCCATCGCATCCTTGAAGCCAGCGGTACGCTGCTGGGCGTTGGTCGTGGTGGACACGCCTTCAATGATGCCGACTTCGTCACCCGCCTTGAGCTGCTTGGCCAGGTACTCACCGACCAGACGCGCGCCTTTACGGTTATCCGGACCTACGAAGGGAACGCTGATGTTTTTGCTTTTGACGATTTGCGGATCGAGTTGGTTGTCGATGTTGATCACGGTAATACCGGCATCGACGGCTTTCTTGATCACCGGCACCATGGCCTTGGAGTCGGAAGGTGCGATGACCAGCGCATTGACCTTTGCAAGGATCATTTGCTCGACGATACGCGTCTGGCCCGCAGTATCGGTTTCGTCCTTGATGCCGTTGGAGATCAGGTCGAAATCGGCGGAGTGTTCTTTCTGGTAGGCCTTGGCGCCGTCTTCCATGGTCAGGAAGAATTCGTTGGCCAGAGATTTCATGACCAGCGCGACTTTGGGTTTTTCAGGGGATTCGGCGAACGCCGAAGAGACAGGCAGTGCAGCGGCTGTGGCAGCCAGCATAGCGACAGCAAGAAGACGTCCAGCGAATGGCAGCTTCATGGGTTCACTCCGATCTTATGATTATTGTGAGCAACGCTTGCGCTGGCGTAAGCTACATCGCCCCACCGACTGATAGCGCATCGGGGAAGCCGCGCAAACGTTTGCGTAGATCGAACTATGCGAATCCCGCCGACATTTGTCAACAATCAGAAATCGTCATTTATTGCAGGGCAAATCCTGGAAGCGGCCCTTCCAAGCTTATGCCGTGGTATTGACCAAATTTCCGCCGCCGGAGTTCTTGGTCATTTCCTTGACCAGTTCACCCGCGACCTCTGCCAATGCGCCACTGGTTTGAGCGATCTGCCCCTGAATGGACATGACTGCCTGCGACTTGGCTTCGGGCGTCGCATACCTCGCAGCTTGTGCGGCAGCCAATTGCTGTTGTTGCTCCTGGAGCTGCTTCTGCAGTTCCTGCATCCGCTTCAACAACATCTTGACGCTGATGCTCAGGTTATCGCCGCTTTCAGCCTCGCTGCTTTTTTGCAAGGCACCACCGGTCCTGACCTGATTGCCATCACCTTCATCTTTTTTGCCCATCGCCTCGGCAGTAGCACCCTCTGACGCCTCGCTCAATGAATTGATCGTCGCTGCAGTTTTACCGCCGATGGTGACAGCAGCTGGATTTGAAAAGCCGACCGTGAGTGACATGTGAACTCCCTCGAATTTAGTGCTCTTGAGGACGCATCGGCCTACGTCGCGGTTTCTTTAGCACAAAATCAGAATCTGACAACCCGATCCATACGACAGAAGCAGTAGTACTTTTCGGGAAGCCGAACGCGAAAATGTCTTTTGTTCGGAAACCCGGCTACAGGGTTCGCCATACTCCGCATTCTTTAGAAAAATATTGATGAAAATCAAAAGGTTAAACAGATCTCTAGCGCAAAGGTACGTCTGGTATAGATCCTGCTCCCTTCACCACACCCCGGGCATCCAGATCGACCTGGGGCGCATCTAGATGAACCTGCATCAGCACCGTCTCACTACTAGAGAGAAAAATAATGAAATCTGCTTTCAACACTTTGGTTCCGGGCGCTTTGGCCCTTCTCCTGCTACTGCCGACCGCCCTCCAGGCAAAAGAAGTCGAAACCCAGACCAAACTTGCCAATGTCGTGGTTCTCGCCACAGGCGGCACCATCGCCGGCGCTGGCGCCAGTGCCGCCAATAGCGCGACGTATCAGGCCGCAAAAGTGGGCGTCGAGCAATTGATTGCTGGCATCCCTGAGTTGAACAAGCTCGCCAATGTGCGCGGCGAACAAGTCATGCAGATTGCCTCGGAAAGCATCACCAACGACAACCTGCTGCAACTGGGCCGTCGCGTCTCAGAACTGGCCGACAGCAAGGATGTCGACGGCATCGTCATCACCCACGGTACCGACACCCTGGAAGAGACCGCTTACTTCCTGAACCTGGTCGAGAAGACCGACAAGCCGATCATCGTCGTAGGTTCCATGCGTCCGGGCACAGCAATGTCAGCGGACGGGATGCTCAACCTGTACAACGCCGTAGCTGTGGCCAGCAGCAAAGAAGCGCGTGGCAAAGGTGTACTGGTGACCATGAACGATGAAATCCAGTCTGGTCGCGACGTCAGCAAAATGATCAACATCAAGACCGAAGCGTTCAAAAGTGCCTGGGGCCCATTGGGCATGGTGGTCGAAGGCAAATCCTACTGGTTCCGTTTACCCGCCAAGCGCCACACCATGGATTCGGAATTCGACATCAAGAACATCAAGAGCCTTCCTGACGTAGAAATCGCCTATTCCTACGGCAACGTGAGTGATACCGCCTACAAGGCACTCGCCCAGTCTGGCGCAAAGGCCATCATCCATGCCGGCACTGGCAACGGATCCGTCTCGTCACGCGTAGTACCGACGCTTCAGGCGCTACGCAAGGAGGGCGTGCAAATCATCCGCTCGTCTCACGTCAACGCCGGCGGCTTCGTGCTGCGTAACGCTGAACAGCCTGACGACAAGTACGACTGGGTTGTCGCTCACGACCTGAATCCACAAAAAGCCCGCATCCTGGCGATGGTCGCACTGACCAAAACCAACGACAGCAAAGAACTGCAACGGATGTTCTGGGAATACTGACCGTCCTTCGCCCGATCGACTCTCCGTCGGGCACTCTTCGTACCACTCGCCTGATTGGCGAGCGGTACGTCGCCTACAGCTCCCCTGTAATTTCCCTACAAAAAATTCGACACGACTCACACCAAAATCGGAAAACCGCTGTCAGAGGATTTTCTTGAATTTTAAGCAGTTGCGAAAATGCCCACAGTTAAATACTGTATGCACGTACAGCTTAATAAGGATAACCTCGTGGCCACCTCTCTTGACGCTCCTGACACTTACGAACGAATGGGCGTGCGCGTTCAGAAAATCATCAATTCTCCCACCGCACAAAAAGCCAAGGCCGCATTGATCTTCCGCTTGCCGGACGAACCGACGGATCAGTGGGAGCGCCTGCTCGAGGAAATCGACGAGAACGATAACGTTACCCTCGCCTATCGCGATGATGGCGGCGTGCAGATTTTTTGGGTTGTGCCGAAGGAAGATTGATTCAATGATTGTCCGCTGTTTTGCTTTGCTGTTGCTGTTCATCGCCACGGGGGCCCAGGCTGGCGCACCTCGTACGTTCAATGAAGCCAAAAAGGTCGCCTGGAAACTTTATGCACCGCAGTCCACGGAGTTTTATTGCGGCTGCAAATACACCGGCAACAAGGTCGATTTGAAAGCTTGCGGTTATGTACCACGCAAAAATGCCAAGCGCGCTTCGCGCATCGAGTGGGAGCACATTGTGCCGGCGTGGCAGTTCGGACATCAGCGCCAATGCTGGCAGAAAGGTGGACGCAAAAACTGCACACGCTACGACCCCAGCTACCAGAAGGCCGAAGCGGATCTTCATAACCTGGTACCGAGCATCGGCGAGGTCAACGGCGACCGCAGTAACTTCAGCTACGGATGGCTGCCGACGCAATCCGGCCAATACGGCTCATGCCTGACCCAGGTCGACTTCAAGGCCAAGAAGGTCATGCCCCGCCCTTCAATTCGCGGCATGATCGCACGCACCTATTTCTACATGAGCAAGCAGTACGGCTTGCGCCTCTCTAAACAGGATCGCCAACTGTATGAGGCATGGGACAAGACCTACCCGGTCCAGGACTGGGAGCGCCAGCGCAATCAGAGCGTGGCGTGCGTGATGGGGCGTGGCAATGAATTTGTCGGCCCCGTAAACATGAAAGCCTGCGGCTGACATGCAACGTAAAAAGGCCTCGAACGTTATATTCGAGGCCTTTTTATTGATGGTTAACTGGCAGTATTGCTGTATCGCCAAGAGCCCATCAAATTAACTCACCACTGAAGAGCCCGAGGCAACTCAGCCGCAAAACCCGTCAGTGCAGGCACCGACGATTTCCCCAAGGTTGTCCTCTTACATGTCGACATCAGCCAGCTCGATCGCCCGCCAAGCAGCTCCGTCGAATGAATCGCTTAAGGCGTCAGAGGATGCTCAACCAACACTGACTCAACATTCTGCTTTTTGGCCTTCACCAAGGCAGCATCCACCAGCACCTTTCGCGCCTCTGCCTCGGCCTGGGAGTTGAAAGGGCCAATCAGAATTCGCGTTTTGCCGCTACCGTCCTTGATGACCGTCGGAACGAACGCGTGCTCGATCAACCAGCCGCTCAAATCGCTGACGGCCTGAGGCGTTTCACCGCGCACCTCAAGATCCCACTGCGGGGCAGAGGACTCCGCAGGCGCTGTTGCGACTGCCACTTTGGGCTTCTGTGTGTCCACACTTTTGCCTTCACCACATCCAGCCAATACCAGTGCCGCGACCATCCAGACCCATTTGCGCACAACGCTTTCCTCGAAAATCTCAAAGCGGTGATCTTAACATTCATAAATACTTCGCGAGCCCCGCAAAATGGGCACAAAACAACGAGATTGATGATTGCAGCCTCTGTATAGTTACGCCCTGGGAATTAATGCCACATCTGCGCGTCAGAAAGATGCACCCAAACCGTGAGACTTCGCACTAATCTATACGTACCACCGACCTCTGCACTGTCTGAATCAGGTGCCCTACAAAGCAATCAAGGAGAAGACCATGCTGATACTCACCCGCAAAGTCGGTGAAAGCATAAACATTGGTGATGACATTACGATCACCATCCTCGGCGTTAGCGGCCAACAGGTCCGCATCGGCATCAACGCCCCGAAAAACGTTGCGGTGCACCGTGAAGAAATTTACCAGCGCATCCAGGCTGGCCTGACCGCCCCGGACAAGCCACAAACGCCCTGAGCCGCTTTCGCAGTCAGTAGCCAGTTCGTTTGCCCCGTGTAATGACTGGCTAAAGATTCACGCGCCGTACTGCTATCCGCTCCCCACTCGCTGGGCACGGCGCCTGACACATAACTCCTCACTCCAGCTCCTTGCCGCCCCTATCCTCTGTTGCCGAGCGATACTACCTGCCATTCCCAAGGCTGGCTGTCGGACGTTTCCGATAGAGCGCAGAGAATTCGCCCGCCTAATCCAACGTCACGCCACGCGCCATACCTGCGGCCGCCACCACCATCAGCACCAACAACAACGCCTCGACATGACTGATTCGTGCGTACAGCTTTGCACGGCCAGTATCGAGCGCCGCACCTCGCACTAACGAGATCCGCCACTTGACCAACGTGATCATCGGCGAGAGCTCTATCAGCAAAATCAGCACAAACAGTGTCATTTTCAAATGGAAGAGCGGCTGATGCAGGTAGTAGTCAGTGCCCTTTTCATAGCCACCAAAGGCGCGCATCCCACCCGTCACCAGCAGAACCAAAGCAGAAATACCCCATAGATTGTCGGCGAGCAAAACGCGCCCGGCATCCCCTGAGCCTGCAACCAAGCGGCTAAACGCCGCTCCACGAGTCAGAACCGCCCAAAAACCCAACGCAAAAGCCAGTAAGTGAACAGCCGCTAGAAACCATTGAACCAGCATCGCCAGACTCCTTCTGTAAAGAGATGGAAATCGCCAGTCAGTAGTAGTCGAAAAATAAAGGACATGCTCGCGCAACATCGCCGGTCATGTATCGAGCGATTGAAACAAGGAGAGAGAACCCGAAAAAGCCAAATTACAGGCAAAAAAAATCCCAAGCAGCTGATGGAAGCTCGGGATTTAAAAATGCATAAACCGTGGTGGTGAACGCGGGACAAATGTTACTGAAACTCCCACCCTGCTACAAGGTATTTTTCATAACCGGTTGGTTAAATAAAATCGTAAGCTATTAAATATCCACACATTTTAAAAGACTGCTGGCGACAAAAGGCGATCCACTCAGCCAATCTCAAACTCGACATCACAAAAATCAGCCTGACCGGACACCCCTTCAGCACACTCCCCATGTGCGCCCGAGAAGGATTAAAGCCCCCCCTCTGGATGCGCCGAATTGGCGACTCAAGGCTGGGCCTTGCAAACCCCAGACAACAAAAAAGGGCCCACCTTTCGGTGAGCCCTTCTAGACCGCCCAGCAGAGCGGATTTTGTTTGGTAGGCGCGATTGGACTCGAACCAACGACCCCCACCATGTCAAGAGCCACCATGCTAGGCGCTAAGCCACGAAGCTTAAGGCCCTAAGAGAACGCCCATTCACATTATGAGGCGTCAACAATGGCTAATATTCGCTCCCTCCCGTCAGGAAACTGGAACGCTCAGGTACGTTTGAAAGGGAAACCTGCCCAGTCCAAAACCTTCCCCACTCAAGCACTGGCCCAAGCATGGGCTGATCAGCTTGAGGCTGTCACCAAGGAACACCAAACCCATACGCTTTACACCTTGGGCATGACCTACTGTGAAACCCTGCTTAAGGGCAAGGGTAGCTATGACCATGCAATCAAGATCGTTGACCAGCTCTTTGCTGCGTTCCCTCAGTCAATCCATGACATCACCCCTCAGCTAGTCAATGACTTCAAGCTGAAGCGTCTACAGACGGTCAAGCCTGCTACCTGTCGTATTCAGTTAGCGTTCATGTCCCGTTTCTTCAGGTTCGCTAAGCGTGGCCTGCTCATCGACATACACAATCCCGTAAGTGAAATAGCCCTACCGAAGCCAGACAAATCTAGCGACAAGGTAATCAGTGCTGGCGAGCTTAGACAGTTACTCAACAAGCTATCCCCCACCATGGCTCTCATCGTAGAGCTTGCCTATGAAACCGCTATGAGACGCTCAGAAATACTCAAGCTCACGACTCACTGTCTTCACCTGGATGAACGTATTGCGGATGTGATTGATGGTAAGAATGGCACTAGGTCTGTGCCTCTAACCATCAGGGCCATAGAGTTATTGAAAGAAGCTCAGCGACTGGCACTAGCAGACAGAGCACACAAGGGAAGACTGTTCACAGTGACGCCTCATAGCGTCTCACAGGCTGTCAGATTGGCAAGGAACAAAGCCGGCTTAGACAATAGCGTCAGGCTTCACCAACTCAGACATACACGCATAACCAATGTAGCCAAGAAAGGATTTAACAACGCTCAGATAATGATTGTGTCGGGACATAGGGACACAAGGTCTGTCGCTAGATACTCTCATTTGAATGCTAAGGATGTACTTCATCTTATTGATTAAAGGCCCTGTAAGCTCATAGGAGTGACGATACATAGCAATCCCCACCATCATAGCCATGCAGCCTAATAGCCCCTGTGAAGGGGCTTATAGTGACAGTGAGTAATGGGATGATGACTACTCAGAGTTACACGTAGAAAATAATTTGGGGGACCGTTGTAGTCTTTCCTCTCAAAAATAAGTATATATTATATAAATATAAAGATTGCTTCCTCACACTGCTTTCACAGAGTAAGTAGGTTGCGGTCTTTTTTATTGCCTAAATGGTGACCACCCACATCTTGGGCATTGGAGAGTAACAATAAAAAGAGAACGCGATGGACATAGATAAAATTATAGAAAGCAAGATCATGCGCCTAAACACTACTGAACATAAGCTAGTGTGGTTGATGATCAGGAACAAGAGTAACGATGGCTTACGCTGGTGTGAAATCCCCATTGATGAGTTCTGCTCAGCGACAGGCAAATCATCTAGCTCTTGTAGCAGAACCATTCAATACCTAGTAGAACACGAACTCATTGCCTTACGAAAGGTAAGGCTCGGCTCCTCATATCGTAACCAATTTAAGTTAATTCCCTTGGAGTAAGAAAAATGAAAACAATTACTATGACAGATGTTAACGAGCTTGCTCGACGTACAGGCAATAGCCCTATGGGCGTGCTCACTGATTTAATCGAACAAGGCTACCAGCTTACTGAGGAAGCTCCCCAATCAAAAGGCAAACCTCTTAGCTCTGCCAAGGACGCTCTCTCACTATGGAAAGAATCTAAGCAGCGTGTAGCTGATGAAATGTATAAAGGTGACCCACTTGTTCGGCAACTGATGGACGCTGACAACGCATCTAAAAGCTTCGCTCCTCAATCTCAGAAGAGCATCCTCCAGCGTGATGAACAAGGCAACGTGACAGGTACGTCTAAGAGCATGCTAACTGGTGCAACTATGAGAGAGCAAGCTGAGCTAATGGCCGCTATCCGTGCCACTTACAATCAAGGAGATAACTAATGGGCAATACATATCTAACTGAAGCAGAACAACAAGCCCTACAGGAACGACGCTCTGAGCTAGGCGCAATGGATTGCAGCATTGAGCAAAAGAACCGAATCATCTCAGGCATACGTGACTACAAATTCGTAGAATACGGCATGAGCCAGTATGGTTACTATCAAGTTTTGAATATCAAGGGGAACAAAGTACCTCATGAGCTGACAGGCAATTTCACGCATCCAAGCTACATTATCAAACTGGTAGACAACCTACTTAAAGAAGGGAAATTGATTGAGCCCAAGTGAGCCTAAATTTATTTACGTAGCAGAAGCTACGCCGGGTACAGGCAAGACAGAGCAATTCATCAGAGAGCTAGATTCCGACCCTTATAAACGCTACCTCTATGCTGTACCTACCAAGGTACTATCAAAGGATGTCGTTAAGCGAATCCAAGCAATCGGCGTTAATCACATTTGCGTAATCAATAGTGACACTCACAAGCATGTCACTGACACCGTAGAATGCACGCTGCTTGAAGATGAACCTAAGGTTCTTATCATCACGCATAAGACCTTGCTAGACCTTGATCCTTGCTACCTGCAAGATTGGATTGTGGTCATTGATGAAGTTCCATCGGTCGCTAACAATCTCACCCGAGACATTGGAGACCACGCTTATACAAACTTCCTAGAGAAATTCATTGAGATTGATAACGACTCGACCAAAGCGTCTATCAAACAAGGGACGACTAAGGAAGCAAGAGCAATCTATTCAGATGTAATAGATGACAAGGGAATGTCAACCATTACTACTTGCCTAGGGGCACTCCTTAGGGGCAAGGCTGATGTATTCATCAAGGAGTATCTGAGCAAGAAAGAAAGTAAATGGAAGTGGCAAGTCAGGGTGATTGATTACTTTGACTTAAGCGGAATCTATGAGCACGCCTCTGAGACACACATCCTTGGAGCCAACGTCACAGGCACCCTCGCCTATCAACATGCCCTCACCAAGGGTTACACCATTGCAGCGTCTAAATTCACACCGGAATACAGACGCTATAAATTTGAGAGTTACATCTACCCATTAATTGGGGGCAGTAAGGTTAGCAAGACCATGCTTCTTACGCTCCCTGATGGTGCTGTAGCTGAAGAATGGAATGATAGGGTCTATGGGCATACGCTGTTACGTGATGCAATAGAATTCGTGCAAGGCGAACCTCTCCTTGTCCAGGTTCACGAGTGGTGCAAGTACCCATTCGACGACCACCCTAACGTAATACGCATTCCCTTTGATGCAAGGGGTTTGAATGGCTATTCAGACGTACACCACACACTGTCGTTGATTCATGGTAACCCTAATCCTATTGATGACCAGAACAACTCTGAGATGCTGGAGAAGATGGATATCTCTTCAGTAATAGGTAAGCAAGCCCTGCGTAACGAACGCTATAGAGAGTTGATATTTCAAGCCGCTACACGTAGTAGCATCAGGACATTCAACAACGATAGACCTACAGTTCACTTCGTACCTACAGAGGAATCAGGGTTACATCTAGCGTTTGATCTTAAGGGTTGCCACCACATCCTAAAGGATCTTACTAGACCAGCACCTTGCACGCACTCTAGAAGCAAGCTAGAAGATAATGTTCTGACTGCTAAGGCACTATCCTCTGAAGGTCTATCAATCAGAAAGATAGCGTCAGTCATGGATGTCAGCAAAAGCATTGTATCCAAATGGATTAAGACTGCTAACTGACAGTTCAAACTGTCCACTTTCTCTTAGAGTATCTTTAAGGGATTGTGGACACTTAATACTTAAGGACTAAGATCAAAAGCAACGTCGGCACAGCCGACAAAGAGCACGCATTAAAGAGAGAATCAAAAGCAGAACACCTACTAGTAAGCCGCTCTTGATCTTTCTTATTTGCGTATGCCACTACGTGGCGTGCTCTTGATCTTGCTTCTGTCACGCAGTGACGTTAAGCCATACCTACCAATGGATAATTACAATGTCAGATTCAGACATAATCAGAATACCTAGCTTCACCTCATTCGCAATCAAAAATATAGTTATCTCAAGGGGTTTAGCCAAAGAGATTGTTAACAAGCGCAACGATCATCAAGCGTTATACGCCATTTCTCTTAATAATCGTATCACCCTACAAGCCGTAGGCTACATCTCTAGATGCCGCCTAGAGGGAATTGAGGAAGCGTCAGCTATCTAGACTGTGACTTACCTACTAACCCTCCTGCTATGCCTTCAGTACACTCAGTTATTAATCTTACAGATAATACAGAACTACAGCATTCTAGCCATAGCCCTAAACATCATCTGCTATTCACTCACCCTGATAATTACAATCCAACATACAAGACAGAGAACACCATGAATCTGACAGACAAAGACAAAACTGAATACATTGAGACCAACTCACACTGTGACCTGGCTAAACGCTTAGGTGTAACCATGCTCACTTTAGATACTTACGCAGAGGAACAAGGATGGAAGGAGGAACACCGTATCTATTGGCATGATAAGTCAATTGAGATATTGAAACAGGAACTAGTCAACGGAAACATAGCAGCGGTTAAGGAGATGCTTAAGGTAACTGGTAGCGTAAGACCAGTAGGACGCCCAAGGAAAGCAGATGTAGAGCGTGAAGTGGCGATTAGCAAGCGGATTGCTGACGAATATGAAGCTGACGTACAGAGACTTAGCCTTGTAGGCGGCAAATAGAATAATTATTTATTAAAACAGAAGGGGTGTAATGACCTTGAGCATCACTGACCAGATTCAAAATGGTGAGGAATGGACATAGCTAGGGCATAGAGAGCATTACGCTCTGTTTCTAGGAGATTCCTAGATGCCCCTTTGGGGTGCTCAATGCGTTACCACATTGGCCGTTCTTCACAGGGGCTTACGCCTGCTGCGCCTGATAGTTCAGCTACCAGTAACCTGCCCGACTTAACTATCCCAAGTCTGGATATGGAGCTACACATACGTCCGTAGCTGACGGGCCGGTCTACAATCCATCGGCGCGGACTATCAAGCTTTCTCCCTGTCAACTACGCCATTCAAGGCTCCGCCATACAGGTACACTTCACCATCTAGCGCCCCCTTTGAGGGACATACGGTTGGCTAGGAACAGCTAGGCCCGTTTGCCTATTGCAAAAATAGTCTTTTGCCTACTACGTTGTCAAGACCCCAACAGATTTTTCTTACTTCCTATCTAAATTCAGTTTCAAAGTCAGCAACAACGAGAACTACCCCAGCCGATCTATTCTCAAAATCATTTAGCTGCTCCCTCCAATTCAGGACGACAGACTCTTCCTCCTTCACCACCTTTACGCGTCCATAATTGAGAGACATCAACTCGTCAATCTCATCAATGGTATCTAACTTTTCTTTCGTTGTAATAGACGGATTGCTAAATCTTTTTTGCAACGTAGATATACGGTCGATCCTGGCTGCAATCACAGCATTATCATTAACAACAGATGCTGCTGGCTTCATTCTTTTTTCAGGTTGAAACGCTGAATCAGAGTAACACGCACTCCCAGACTCAAAGGGAGCTAGGACCCGTGTAAAAGATAAGTTACGACCACTTAATATATTAGTGCTATTGCCATCCCTCCACCCTTCTATCTGAACGATCACGCCAGCCAGTCTTTTGAACGTGAAATTCGAGACATATATTTCAATTGGGTGGTCCAGAGGACATTTAGGTCCTGCATCTTGCCCTCTAAGTTTCGCACTCACTGTCACGCCATAAAGCGAACTGATGAGCAACAGGGTCACGCTCAATACCCCGACTGAAATAGCTACCCGTCTTCCTTGAACAGATAATTTCATTTCCGACCTCAAGCGTATAGTCAATACGCCATCCTTTCACGATGTCAGCATTTGGGCTAGAAATTCAGAAGCAACAATGCATATATATAGGGACCACCCCTAACCCCCTGCCCCACCCCTGCTAAACAAACCCTCACAGGAATTCCTACAGCATCACCTGTGGGCGTCCACGATTTAACACACAGCGTTGGGGTGTAGAGCGTGGCCGATAGGCGTCTATCGCCTCACAGCAGGCACGTAGCTCAGTTGGTTAGAAGCCTGCCCTTGTGAGGGACGAACAACGGGCAAGGGAGTGAGCTTGCGAACGTACCACCACCTAGACAAGAAAGGGCTCAGGCCATACGTATCAATAGGTTAAGTGGGTTCATTCACAATTCTGAGTGTGAACAGAGGGAGGTAGGAATCTACGTTCACATTGCCTTGTGTGAACGAAGCCTATAATTTGTGAACGTTTTCTTAGGCAAAGAAAAAGGGCCCACCTTTCGGTGAGCCCTTCTAGACCGCCCAGCAGAGCGGATTTTGTTTGGTAGGCGCGATTGGACTCGAACCAACGACCCCCACCATGTCAAGGTGGTGCTCTAACCAACTGAGCTACGTGCCTGCTGTGAGGCGGCATTCTACGGAATTCCGAAGGGGTGTCAACACCTTTTTTTCACCTAACCCTATGAATATGCAAAATATTTAATTTGCGGCCAATGAAGAAGATTTTCCGGTGGCTGGCGGAGGTTTTTCAACTCCGGTAGGATCGACGCACTCGTAAAATATATTAAACAGAGGCGACAGAATGGCGAACACCCTTTACCCAGAGTCTTATTACGCTGCGTCGGCCAATGCCGTACCGCCACGTCCAGCCTTGCAGGATGATGTGGAGACGGATGTCTGTGTAATCGGTGCCGGGTATACCGGGCTGTCCTCGGCCCTGTTCCTTCTGGAGAACGGTTTTCGCGTGACAGTGCTGGAGGCCGCCAAAGTCGGCTTCGGCGCTTCAGGACGCAATGGCGGGCAAATCGTTAACAGCTATAGCCGCGACATTGATGTGATCGAGCGTACTGTTGGCCCGAAACAGGCGCAGTTGCTCGGCGAGATGGCCTTCGAAGGCGGCCGGATCATTCGCGAGCGCGTCGCCAGGTACAACATCCAGTGCGACCTGAAGGACGGCGGTGTATTCGCCGCCCTTACGGCCAAACAGATGGGTCATCTTGAATCGCAGAAGCGTCTATGGGAGCGCTTCGGGCACTCACAACTCGAACTACTCGATCAACGCCGCATCCACGAAGTCGTCGCGTGTGATCAGTACATTGGCGGCATGCTCGACATGAGCGGCGGCCACATTCATCCGTTGAACCTTGCGCTGGGCGAAGCGGCTGCCGTGGAGTCCCTTGGCGGCGTCATCTATGAACAGTCGCCAGCCGTGCGCATCGAACGCGGCGCCAATCCGGTCGTGCACACGCCGCAAGGCAAGGTCAGGGCCAAATTCATCATCGTTGCCGGCAATGCCTACCTCGGCAATCTGGTGCCGGAACTGGCAGCCAAATCGATGCCGTGCGGCACGCAAGTGATCACCACAGAACCGCTGGGTGAAGAACTGGCGAAAGCGCTATTGCCGCAGGACTACTGCGTCGAAGACTGTAACTACCTGCTCGATTACTACCGCCTGACTGGCGACAAACGCCTGATTTTCGGCGGCGGCGTGGTGTACGGCGCGCGGGATCCGTCGAACATCGAAGCAATTATCCGCCCGAAAATGCTCAAGGCTTTCCCGCAACTCAAGGACGTGAGGATCGACTACGCCTGGACCGGCAACTTTCTGCTGACGCTGTCGCGTTTGCCGCAAGTTGGACGTCTGGGCGACAACATCTATTACTCGCAAGGTTGCAGCGGCCATGGCGTGACCTACACACATCTGGCAGGCAAGGTATTGGCAGAGGCACTGCGTGGTCAGGCTGAGCGTTTTGATGCGTTTGCCGACTTGCCGCACTACCCGTTCCCGGGTGGGCAAATGCTGCGTACGCCGTTTGCTGCGCTGGGTGCCTGGTATTACGGCTTGCGTGACAAATTCGGAATGTAAAAAAAGGGCCGCTGAACAGCGGCCCTTTTTATTGAACGCAAGGCGTTTAGAGGTGATCCCGAGCAATCCCGCTACGGATCCGCAAGATATCCGCCAACACCGCCAAGGCGATTTCCGCAGGTGTCTTGCTGCCCAGGTTCAGGCCGATCGGCGCGTGAATCCGCGCCAACTCGCCCTCCCCCAATCCGCCAATCCTGCGAAGGCGCTCAAAGCGTTTCTGCGACGTCTGCTGTGAACCCATCACGCCAATGTAAAAGGCCTCGGTGCGCACCGCCTCCATCATTGCCAGATCATCGATACGCGGATCATGCGTCAGCGCCACCACCGCCGTGTCGCGATGGCAGCCACCGTCGGCAATGAACACCGACGGCAATTGCCGACGAATCTCTACGCCACTGAGTACCACGCCTTCGAGCACCTCATCACGCGGATCGCAGAGAATCACTTCGAAACCCAAGCCAACCGCAAACTCGGCACACGCCTGCGCCACGCTGGAATACCCGGCAAGCAAAAGACGCTGAGCCGCACCAACGCGGATTCGTACCCGATCGATCTCACGCTCGATCCGCGCACCCTGTTCGCGATCTGCAAAAAGGCTGCGCGCACCACTGGCCAGATCGACTTCACGAATCAGCCGACGCTGACCAAGCAGCGCCGATTCCAGTTCACGCAGATGCGCCTGCACGTCACAGCCAGCGTCAAATTTCTCTACCAGCACATCGAGAATACCGCCACAGGGCAGACTGACCCGCGAACGCGGATCGTCGCCTTCGCCGTAACGCACGACGTTGACCGCATCGAAAAACGCACCCTCGGCGAGGCGCTCGAGAAAATCCTCCTCGACACAGCCGCCGGACAGCGACCCGATCCACTGCCCGCCGTCATTCACTGCCAGCAGCGAACCCGGCGCACGCGGCGCCGAGCCGTAGGTGGTCAACACGGTACAGAGCCAGATGCACTGCCCCGCTACCGACCACTCCAATGCACGCCGCACCACTTGCAGATCGAGATGCTGCATGTCAGTGCGCCTTGTGCTCGATGGGCGGCGCGTCAGCTTGCAGCTTCTGAACCTCGCTTACCGCCAACTCTCCGGACTGGCCGCCCCACCCTTGACGCAGGTAGTTGAGAAGATCGGTCAGTTGCTCAGGACTGAGCTTGTCGGCAAAACCCGGCATTGGTTGCATGTGTTCGAACCCGGAGAATTTCTGCTCGCCGATACCGTCCTCGATGACCCGCAACAGATTGCGTGGATCTTCCAGACGCAGCGTGGTGTTGCCGCGCATGGCAACAGCGATGTGCGGCTTGCCTTCACCACCCGCCGCGTGACAACCGGCGCAGACATTCAAATATTCCTGACGGCCCCGTTGGGCACTCGCGCCGAGCTTGTCGACCGGCACGGCGACGAGCTCTTTGGCTGCCGGCGGTTGATCGCCGAGCAGGAAGGTCGCCATGGCAGCCAGATCGGTATCGTTCAAGCCCTGAGTGCTGTTGTGGAACACCGGGAACATCTCGTTGAACATCGTGCCCTGCGCGCTCATGCCATGCTTGAGGAATGTGCTCAGGTCCTGATGATTCCAGCCGCGAGCGGCCAGATCAGTGGCCAGCAGGCTCGGCGCCAGATAGCCATTGAGGATGCCACCAGTGAGACGCTTGTCCATTTGCATTGCGCCCGACAGCCCGCGTGGCGTATGGCACTCGCCGCAGTGGCCGAGGACGTCGACCATGTACTGGCCACGCTTCCAGGCGTCGCTTTTGCCGTCGGCAGATTCCAGCTTCACGTCTTTGCCGTACATCATGTTCCAGCCCATCAGGCCCAGACGCACATTGAACGGAAAGCTCAGGCTGGTGACCGGCGCTGCCCGCTCGATCGGCTCAACGGTTTTGAGGTACGCATGAATCGCATCCGAATCTTCGCGCGGCATCAGGTGATACGAGGTGTACGGCATCGCCGGATACAGGTTTGCGCCGTCACGACGCCTGCCCTCGGTCAACGCAGCGTAGAACTCGTCATCACTGTACAAACCGATGCCATGCTCTTTGCTCGGGGTGATGTTGGTGCCGTAGATCGTGCCGAACGGCGAGACGATTGGCAGCCCGCCGGCAAATGGCGCGCCACCCGGTGCAGTGTGGCAAGCCATGCAGTCGGCGGCGCGGGCGAGGTATTGGCCGCGCTTGACCTGATCATCGGCGTGGACAAACAACACTGGCGCAGCCAGCCCGACCGCCAGGGTCAGGCGGGTCAGTAATAGCTTCATGCTTAACCCTCCTTGACCAGGCCGAGATCGGTCAGCACGTTGCGGGTCGCGTTGTAATAACGCACGTACCCGGTGCAACGGCATATGTGATGACCGAGGCTGTCCTCGATGACTTGTTCGAGTTTGCTTTGGACGATTGGCTGGCGTTGCAGCTTTTCCACCAACACGGTCGCGGCGTTGACGAAGCCCGGCGCGCAGTAGCTGCACTGGAAGGCGAACTCATCAACAAAGCGCTGCTGGATCGGATTCAGCTCGGTGACCTGCCCGCTCTCGTCACGCTTGGCGTGCGATTCGATGGTGCGGACTTTCTTGCCTTCGAAGTAATGCGCGCCGGTAATGCAGGTGCGCACTTCTTCGCTGGTGCCGTCCGGGTTATCGACGATCACCACGCAAGCGTGGCAAATACCCTGGCCGCAGCCCAGACGCGAGCCAGTCAGGTTTTTGTATTCGTGCAGGTAGTCGATCATCGGCAGGTCATCAGGGATGTCCACCGGGCCGACGGATTGACCATTGAGGGTCAGTTGAAGCGGACGGTTAGCCATTGAGGGCCTCCTTGATGCGCGCAGCAGTGATAGGCAGATCGCGAACACGTTTACCGATGGCGTGCGCCACGGCATTGCCAATGGCGCCGACCACCGGAATCATCACCACTTCAGCGATACCTTTGGACGGATCGCTGGGTGACAGCGGTGGCAGAATCTCTGCCGTCTGCTTCCACACCGCGACGTGCCGGGCCATTGGCAGGCGATAACGGTTGAAGTTCCAGTCACCCTCCCCCGGCCCGCCCTCGTACAGCGGCATCTCTTCCATCAGCGCATGACCAATACCCATGGCGACCCCACCTTCGAGCTGCCCCTTGACCAGTTCTTCAACCAACACCCGACCGCATTCGACCCAAGAATGATGGTTGAGCACTTCGACTTGCGCCGAGCCTTTGTTGACCTTCAACTCGACCAGGGTGGCGACCGGGCTGTAGTAAGTCACCGCCGCGTTGTTCAACTGAACAACCGGGTAGTTGATGTTCTGGCGATCCAACAGGTGGAAACCCGCCGTGCTCATCAGCGCTTTCTTCGCCTTCGGCGCACCATCGCCGTACTTCACCGCCAGACCGTCAAGCGGCAAACGCTCGCGCACGCCGTCGATGCTGTATTCGGCCTCGGCCCAACTCCAGCGGTTGAACGCATGAACAGTGGCGCCGGTCACCAGACCGCGCTCATGAGCGTGCTTGGCCAACTCTTCGAAACTCAACGGCTGCATGCCGTTGGCCGTGAGTTTGCCGTCGACCCAATGCGCGTCTTCACGACGCACGACGTAAGGGTTGGCTTGACCGCCGTAAGGCCCCTGACGCCAGATTTCCATGGCCGCCGGCCACAAACCGTTGTTGAACAGCACGCGCGCTGCCTCACGGGTTGCGTGGCTGAAGTAGTAAGCCGAGTTGGTCGCCGAGGAAGCCGAAGCCAGCTTGCCGACCCAACGCGGGTTGCGCAGCAGATTGTCCTGCTCGGCCTGGCTCATGATGTAAGGGTTGCCGCTGGTAATCAGCTGCATTTCCTTCCATTCGGTTTCGCCGGTCTTCACTTCATGGGCAGGGCTACCGAGGAAATCAGCGACGACCAGGGCTTGCGAAGTCGACATGCCGGTGCCGATTTCAATGCCGATATGACGCAGGGTGATGCGCCCCTCGGCAGTGAATTCGATACTGGCCATCGGTGCTTCGGAGCCGGTGCCGAAGTCTTTCTGACAAATGGCGAAACCGACGCCGTACCAGTTGTCCGGATCATCTGCTTCGCGCTGCTTCTTGATGGCGTCGCGGTTTTTCCAGACTTCGTGCACTGCGGCCTTGTCGAGAATCTCGTGCAGGCGCAGAGCACCGGCCGGGATCGCGCCCTGAGTGTTCTTCATACCCGAACGCAACGCGTTCTTGCGGCGCAAATCGATCGCATCGACGCCGAGCCGATTGGCAATTTCGTCAACCATCATTTCGGTCGACGCCATGCTTTGCAGCGTGCCGTAACCGCGCATCGAGCCCGCCTCAACAGCGCGTGAGTGATAAGCGGTGACCTGCAGATCGTTCTGCGGCATGTAATAGATCGACTGCGCCGCCGTGGCGCCAACTGCCGCAACCGAGGGGCTGTAGTTGACCCGCCCGCCACCGTCGACACTCATTTCGGCGCGGAAAATCTTGAAGGTGTAATCGTTCTTGTCCACGGCCAATTGGTAGCGGATGTCGAACGGGTGGCGCTTGATGCCGCTCTGGAATTGCTCGTAGCGATCGTTGGCCAGGCGCACCGGCACACCGGCACCGTAAAGCGCAGCGAGTGCTGCGTAGTAAACGAAGATGTTGTGGTCTTTGGAACCGTAACCGACGGTGTAACCGGGGTGCATGTTCAGGTTCGCCAGACCGAAGCGCGAGGGCGCGATCATTTTCGCGGTCTCGGTCGCAGCTTCCAGTGGGCACTGGGTCGCCACCACGAAGTGCAGCGTCTTGGTGGCCGGGTCGTACCAACCGTTCCCGTTGTCCGGCTCCATGGCGGCAGGTTCGATCGATGGGGTCTTGTAACGCTCGTCGAACACCAGCCAGTTATCCGGCGGCGTATCGATCTCTTTCTTCATGCGGTCGGCGTAGAACAAACCGCGCTCGGTCAGGTTGCCGTGCAGGTTCGGCTGGGAATTCCACACCGGACGACGGTTTTTCAGCATCGGGAACAGGATCGAGTCCTTGAGGCTGGCGAATTCATCTTCATCTGCCGACGTCGGGCCACCCACACGTACGTAGCGGAAGCTGCCGTAGGGGTCGCCTTCGTAGTAAGGCACCTTGGCGCCGTAACGAATCGCTTTGTCATTGAATTTGAGCTTGTTCTTGGCCTGACGAAAACGCTCGAAGTCGTTCCAGATCAGGATAGCGACCGGGTGGCCGATGAACATCGGCACCTTGCCCTCAGGCAAAAGTGGATCTGGCGCGTGCTCTTCCGGGAAAACGATACCGTCCTTGTCCAGATCGGCAGCGGTGACGATGCGGTCAGGCTGCAAATCGGCGCCCAGCCACGACAGGTCGTAACCGTTATAGATATGGTCAGCCTTGATGGTTTTGAGCAGCATGGCGTGGCCTTGCTGCTCAGGCCAACCCGGCATGTCCCTGGAGCGGATGTCGCGAGCAAACACCTTGCTGCCGCAGACCTTGGACAGGGCGTCGTTACGCTGGCGCGCCTTGCCGTTGTTGCCGAGCCACTTTTCGGACGGCACGGTGACGCTGTTTTCCATCAAGGCAGCCAGCGCCTGACTGCTGAGCGGCGTGAGCGTAACGCTCACTCCCGCCACCAGCCCACCCTGAAGGAACGAGCGCCGGGATATTTCACGGTTGGACATGGATCATCCTCTGGGCGGTTATGAGTCCACCCTTCTGGTTATCTACTGGGAATCTCGAGTCTTGCAGAAGCCCTTTCTGGCGAGGCCAAGAGCCGTGTTGACAGTGCAAAGCTGACCGAAAGGTTAACTTTAAAGGTTTCTGCGGCTGCGGCAAACAAGCAGTTACAAAAATCTGACTAAAGAATCAGAATTACTGCGACCTTGCGCCGCAGCAAGTCACTGGACAAAACGCTGTCCAGCTTCTGCAGGGGTGAGCCTGCTGTCTGCGTCCGCCCAGTACAAATCAATCCAAAGCAGGTACCTGAAATGCCCGTACCGACACATTCACATTAGTCAAAGGCCAGTTTTTAAACGATGCATCTCGCTATGTGCTCTTCTGCGATAAAAGGCGTGAATAGCCCACACCACCCCAACGAATAGCAACCCTGTCCCAAGCGCTTCCATAGGAGAGGGCCAGCGCTGGTTGATGAGCAAACCCATCGCAGTTGCATAAATAGTCCCGCTGGCGATCAATTGCCCGCTCAGCGCCAGAGGTAGGCGCCGGGTTGCGATTGACCATGCCCAGGCACCTGCAAGGGTGGCTCCCACGCCCTGAATTAATCCACAGACTATTAGCGCCTGAGTACCTGCCAACCCGCCCGAATGGCTAGCGAAGTGGGACAACTTCAAGTAAAGCCCAGCCGGGATGAAAGCCAGCATTTCGACGCTGCACATGAAGATCAGCATGGCGGACCACAACATGGGCGACATACTTGGGCGTCGAGCCAAAGCACTTTCATTTATCAGGCCAAAACCCGTCCAGAATCCGATTGCAAGCAACGATGCCAGGAGCCCAAACATTATCGAGGTTGTCGGTAGCACCACCGTGGCGCTACCAAAATCAAACACGCTCAAGTTGACCAGACTGATGCCTAAAGCCGCCACCAACAACGGCCCGGAAATGGCGCGCCAAGGCACGCTGGAGCTGCGCATGTTGCCGGCAATCGCAAGCACGATAGGCACTGACCCCATCATCACCGGAGGGATCACCGGCCCGGCTGCCAAGACCGCAGTGGTAATCAGAAAGAAGTAACCGATGTATCCCAGGAAGCCCAACAGTGCGGCGCAAGCCCAGTCGCCCAGCCTCAACTGCCGCACTTCGTCACGGTAAACAAACAGCACTAACAGACTACCCAAACCGGCAAAGGCATAGCTCACCACAGCCAGATCAAAAAGACTGTAATCGCCGACAAGCCCCGGAAAGATGTAAAGCAGCGACCAAGAAAAAGTGGCAGCAATGGCCGCTAACAAGCCAAGGGTCATACGCTTTGCTCCTGCCCAGCCTGCTTGCGGATCCAGCAATGAGCCATTTGCCGCGCAGTGTCGAATACCTGCGCGTCCTGGCCCATGGCGCCGGTGACAAAACTACCCTCCAGCAAGATAAACAACCCCTCAGCAACTACGTGAGGGTCGCTCAGACCGGCACTCACGGCCAATGCAGTAAGGTTTTCGCGCACCCCTTGCTTATGCCTGCTTACAGCCAAATGCACTGGGTGGCTAAATTGTGGGAATTCAGCCGCACTGTTGACGAACAGACATCCGCGCCCGCTATCTTTCAAAAGAAAGCGTTGATACAGATCGAAAAAAGCGAGCATTCCACTGACAGGGTCAGGTTGTCTTGCCAAAGTGCGCGCGACCTCTTCGCGCCAGCGCAGATCACGCTTCTCGAGGCAAGCCACGATCAGCGCATCCTTTGAGGGGAAATGGCTGTAGAGCGTCATCTTGGTAACACCCGCCATCGCGGCGATGGCCATCACACCAGTAATGTATATACCTTCCGACAGAAACAGCTTCAGCGCTGAGTCAATCAATCGCTCACGGGTATTGTCCAATTTCAGGCACTCCGGCATCGGGATGGAGTTGACTATACTGACCGGTAAGCTGGAGACACATCCAGATACGACCTTAATCATGGCCGTCACGACACAGACCGCAGCATGCCAACGCAGCAGTAAATCGCAAGATTTGGTCTGTCCTGAATTTCGCTACGCTGTATAAGCGCTCAAAGGCCTCGCGTGGTTATACGGACGCCCGCTTTGCGGCAGCGACTCAGTGATTTCATTTGCACACTGCGAATACTGGAGTTCGGAAGGTGAGCTGGCCGCGCGCTTACAGCCTGCTCACGATGGTGATGTGCATCTTCCAAAGATATTGGCTGCACTGGCGCTATCGCCAGCAGGCTCCCACAGGGATTTGTGCTCAATATCGGTCGACTGAAAGAAGCCAAACGGGAAAGGTCAAATTTCAGACACAAAAAACCCCGGTCTTTCGACCAGGGTTTTTGCTATCGCTTCCGAATCAGCCAACGGCTTTTTCGGTGCTTCAAGGCGTTCAGTGGTCCTTGAAACAGATATGGCGCAGCGGACGGGACTCGAACCCGCGACCCCCGGCGTGACAGGCCGGTATTCTAACCGACTGAACTACCGCTGCGTATCGCTTTGAGCTTGCGCTCAAGTAACTCGTTTTGACTGAAAGCTTCGGTGCTTTGCAATCGCGAACCAGACAATGCCTGACTCGTAAAATATGGCGCAGCGGACGGGACTCGAACCCGCGACCCCCGGCGTGACAGGCCGGTATTCTAACCGACTGAACTACCGCTGCGCGTCGGTGCAGGCACTTTCAGCCTACGCTCTTGCTTACGCAAGTCTCTCGGGGAGTGGTGGGTGATGACGGGATCGAACCGCCGACATTCTGCTTGTAAGGCAGACGCTCTCCCAGCTGAGCTAATCACCCGTTTGCATCTCCGAGGCCGCGAAATTTACGCAGGTAGTGAACCTAAGTCAATAGCAGGATTGAAGTTTTTTTCAAAAACAGCTTTCAGCGATAAGTGTCGAGCAACAAGCAAAAGCAAGAACACATACACCAGGCGCCTCACTGCCGTGCTTTGACTTACAGCTTGAAGCTGGCTTTCACTGCGCGTAAATCATCTTCTTGGTCATACCGCCATCGACCACGAACTCCTGCCCGGTGACAAATCCGGCATTGCGCGACAGCAGCCACGCCACCATCGCCGCCACATCCTCGACCGTCCCTACCCTGCCCGCCGGATGTTGGGCATGATCGGTATCGGCCAGCGGTTCGGCGCGACGCGCGCAAGGATCGCGCGCATCGATCCAGCCCGGACTGACTGCATTGACGCGAATCTCTGGCCCGAGGCTGATAGCCAGCGCATGCGTCAACGCCAACAGACCGCCCTTGCTCGCCGCATATGCCTCGGTATCCGGCTCGGACTGCCCGGCACGGGTCGACGCCAGATTGACGATCGAGCCGTTGTGCGCTCGCAGATAAGGAGCACAATGCTTGGCCAGCAACATCGGCCCACTGAGATTCACCGCCAGCACCCTATTCCAGTAAGCCAGATCCAGGCTTTCCAGGGTGATGTTGTGCGGATCAGCGACCGCCGCATTGCACACCAGCGCATCGAGACGCCCAAACTGCCCCAACACCTCAGCCACGCCCAGCGCGACCTGGCTTTCCTGCGCCACGTCCATGGCGATGAACCAGGCGTTCTCGCCCAGCACTTTCGCCACTTTCGACCCACGCGACCGATCAAGATCCGTCAGCACGACCTGCCAGCCTTCGCTGATCAGCCAGGCAGCGATGCCCAGGCCGATTCCTCGCGCGGCACCCGTGACCAGCGCAACACGGCCATGGGTCCCCGCTTTCAGAGTGGACAACTCGATCACAACGCCGCCAGACCGCGCGCCAGGTCGGCTTGCAGGTCGACCACGTCTTCCAGCCCTACGGCGATGCGGATGAGACTGTCGCGGATGCCTGCTGCTTCACGCTCCTGCGGCGCGAGTCGGCCGTGAGAGGTGGTGCTCGGGTGCGTGATGGTGGTTTTGCTGTCGCCGAGGTTGGCGGTAATCGAGATCAACCGGGTTGCATCAATAAAACGCCAGGCGCCCTCTTTGCCACCCTTGACCTCGAAACTCACCACGGCACCGAACCCCTTCTGCTGGCGCTGGGCCAACTCGTGCTGCGGATGGCTCTTGAGACCGGCGTAATGGACTTTTTCGATGCCCTCCTGCTGCTCCAGCCATTCAGCCAGTTGTTGCGCGTTGGCACAGTGGGCCTTCATCCGCAGGTTCAGGGTTTCCAGACCTTTGAGGAAGATCCACGCGTTGAACGGGCTCAGGGTTGGCCCGGCGGTACGCAGGAAACCGACGACCTCTTTCATCTGCTCGCTACGACCAGCCACCACGCCGCCCATGCAACGGCCCTGGCCGTCGATGAATTTGGTCGCCGAGTGCACGACGATGTCCGCACCGAGCTTCAATGGCTGCTGCAACGCAGGCGTGCAGAAGCAGTTATCGACCACCAGCATAGCGCCCTTGGCGTGAGCGATTTGCGCCAGCGCGGTGATATCCACCAACTCAGCCAGCGGATTGGAGGGCGACTCGACGAACAGTAATTTGGTATTGGGCTTGATCGCCGCCTCCCAAGCCGAAAGTTCGGCCAAGGGTACGTAATCGACTTCAACGCCGAAACGCTTGAAGTACTTCTCGAACAGGCTGATGGTCGAACCGAACACACTGCGCGATACCAGAACATGATCGCCGGCACTGCACAGACTCATCACCACCGCCATGATCGCGGCCATACCCGTGGCGGTCGCAACAGCCTGCTCGGCGCTTTCCAGCGCCGCAATGCGCTCTTCAAACGCGCGCACCGTGGGGTTGGTGTAACGCGAGTAGACGTTGCCCGGCACTTCACCAGCAAACCGCGCAGCCGCGTCGGCAGCGGTGCGGAACACGTAGCTGGACGTAAAAAACATCGGATCACCGTGCTCACCTTCCGGCGTACGGTGCTGACCGGCACGTACGGCCAGGGTATCGAACGCTACGCCTTCGAGGTCGCTATCAAGCCGACCGGCATCCCATTCCTGACTCATGCTGTCACTCCTTGCCCTGCGCTGAATAAATGGAAGTCTTTTGCCAGATACAAAACCGGCCCCTCAGGGCCGGTAGAAACTCAGTTGTTGTACAGATCGATGATCGCACTGACCGCTTGGGTCTTGACCTTCGAGGCATCGTTGCGTGCCTGTTCGATCTTGTCCAGATAAGCCTCGTCGACGTCGCCAGTGACGTACTTGCCGTCGAACACCGCGCAATCGAAGTTTTCGATCTTGATCTTGCCGCCGCCGACCGCTTCGATCAAGTCAGGCAAGTCCTGATAGATCAGCCAGTCAGCACCGATCAGATCAGCCACATCCTGAGTCGAACGGTTGTGAGCGATCAATTCATGAGCACTTGGCATGTCGATACCGTACACGTTCGGGAATCGCACTGCTGGAGCGGCCGAGCAGAAGTAGACGTTTTTCGCGCCGGCTTCGCGGGCCATCTGGATGATCTGCTTGCAAGTGGTGCCACGAACAATCGAGTCGTCGACCAGCATCACGTTCTTGCCGCGGAATTCCAGCTCAATGGCATTGAGCTTCTGGCGTACCGACTTCTTGCGGGCAGCCTGACCCGGCATGATGAAAGTACGACCGATGTAACGGTTCTTGACGAAACCTTCGCGGAACTTCACGCCCAGATGGTTAGCCAGCTCAAGCGCTGCAGTGCGACTGGTGTCGGGGATCGGGATAACCACATCGATGTCGTGCTCTGGACGCTCGCGCAGGATCTTCTCGGCGAGCTTCTCACCCATGCGCAGACGGGCCTTGTAAACCGACACACCATCAATGATCGAGTCCGGACGCGCCAGGTAGACGTGTTCGAAGATGCACGGAGTCAGGGACGGGTTGGTCGCGCACTGACGGGTGTGCAGCTTGCCGTCTTCAGTGATGTAGACCGCTTCGCCCGGTGCCAGGTCGCGAATCAGAGTGAATCCGAGCACGTCCAGGGAAACGCTTTCCGAGGCGATCATGTATTCGACGCCTTCGTCGGTGTGACGCTGGCCGAATACGATCGGGCGAATACCATGCGGGTCACGGAAACCGACAATGCCGTAACCGGTCACCATTGCCACGACGGCGTAACCGCCAACGCAACGGTTGTGCACGTCGGTGACAGCGGCAAACACGTCTTCTTCGGTCGGCTGAAGCTTGCCGCGCTGGGCCAGCTCGTGAGCGAAAACGTTCAACAGCACTTCCGAGTCGGAACTGGTGTTGACGTGACGCAGATCGGATTCGTAGATCTCTTTGGCCAACTGCTCAACGTTGGTCAGGTTGCCGTTATGCGCCAAGGTGATGCCGTAAGGCGAGTTGACGTAAAACGGCTGAGCTTCGGCCGAAGTCGAGCTGCCCGCAGTCGGGTAGCGAACATGACCGATACCCATATGGCCGACCAGGCGCTGCATGTGACGCTGATGAAACACGTCACGCACCAGACCATTATCCTTGCGCAAGAACAACCGGCCATCATGGCTGGTCACGATACCGGCAGCGTCCTGGCCGCGGTGCTGGAGCACGGTTAGCGCGTCATACAGCGCCTGATTGACGTTCGACTTACCGACGATACCGACGATGCCACACATGCGACGCAACCCCTACTTTATGGATCTGAACTGAACAACACTCACTGCGGCGTTTTGGCCGACGGCAAGAGCTGCTCCTTGAACGGAATATCAGCGGGTACGCTGATTCCGCTGGCAAGCCACTGACTGCTCCACCCGAGAATCAGGTTTTTGGACCAGTCGGCGACCAATAGAAACTTTGGCACGAGCTGTGATTCTTTCCACCACCCGTCCTGCTGTACCGGCCCCAGGCTCAACAGCCCGACCGCCACGACCACCAGCAACACGCCACGCGCAGCGCCGAAGGCCATGCCGAGGAATCGATCGGTCCCGGATAACCCGGTGACGCGAACCAACTCGCCGATAAGATAATTGATCATTGCGCCCACGATGAGTGTGGCGACAAACATGATGGCACAGCCCGCGATCACGCGGGCCGATGGGGTTTCGATGTATCCGGCGAGGTACTCGGACAGTGAGCCACCGAACATCCAGGCGACAGCTCCTGCGATGATCCAGGTCACCAGCGATAATGCTTCCTTGACGAAGCCGCGGCTCAAACTGATCAAAGCGGAGATGGCGATGATTGCAACGATCGCCCAGTCAACCCAGGTAAATGGCACAGTGCAGCCTACAGACGGATAAGGCGGCGCATTTTAGCAGAGCGCATGGCTGTCGGTAAGCTGCGATTGTCAGTGCTTTTCAATCAGCGTGATAGTTTTTAACCGCGCTCAGGCTGGAAGCGCACGACAAAACCCTTGAGGTTCTGCTGGCGACTCAACAAATCACGCAGACGATCGGCCTCAGCGCGCTCGATCAGAGGCCCGACGAACACCCGATTCTTGCCATCGGCAGAACGGATGTAGGCGTTGTACCCTTGGCTGCGCAGGGTTTTCTGCAGGCTTTCGGCATTGGCACGGCTCGACAGGCTAGCCAGTTGCACCGACCAGCTCACCGACAGACCATTGGCATCGACACGACTCTGCGTGGTGTCAGGCTTGGTCGGCGCTGCAGCAATAGGCTGAGAAGGCGCAGGAATCGGCTTGGCCACGGGTGCCGGAGTCGGCTTGGCGACTGGCACCGAAGCCACAGGTGCCGGTGAAATCGGCGCAGAAGGCGCCGATTGCTCGGCGACCTCTTCATCACTTGGCACAGGCTCTTGCGGCAAGTCTTGCGGCTCAGGCACGGCAACCGGCTCCAACTGCACTGGCGTCACGGCAGGCGCTTGCGGAGCAGCCGGCGCATCAACCGTGACCTGGCGCTGCTCATCCTGCCGGGAAAACAGCATCGGCAGGAAAATCACCGCCAGCGCCACCAACACCAGAGCGCCGACCATGCGCTGTTTGTACGCTTTATCCAGCAAAGCCATTTGCCGCTTCCTCCGTGGAGCGCCGGACCAGCCATTCAAGGGCCTCGGCGACACAATAAAATGATCCGAACAACAGAATCTCGTCGTCGCTTGTGGCCACAGCGCACTGCCCTTCCAGAGCGGCGGCGACACTATCGTATGACGTGACGGATGCGCCAAGGTTCTGCAATGCCGCATGTAATTCATTCACCGGGCGAGCACGTGGCGAATCGAGCGGCGCCACAGCCCAGTGCTCGACACTAGCATTCAATTCGCCGACAACACCCTCCAGATCCTTGTCCGCCAGCAAGCCGAATACCGCCAGACGTTTGCCAACCGGAGGCCGCGAAGCCAGGCGACGAGCCAGATACTCGGCCGCATGCGGATTGTGACCGACATCCAGCAACAGGTTCAGGCGCTTGCCGTTCCACTCGAACGGACGGCGATCCAGACGCCCAACCACACGCGTCGCCTGCAAGGCCGCCGCGATCTGCGGCGCATTCCACGGCAAACCGAGCAATAAATAAGCCTGCAACGCCAGCGCGGCGTTTTCCATCGGCAGATCGAGCAGTGGCAGATCGTGCAACTCGACAACACAGCCCTGCGCGTCAGTCCCGCGCCACTGCCAGTACCGATCAGTGATGCCCAGGTCGAAGTCACGCCCACGCAGGAAGAACGGGCACGCCAGTTCGCGAGCCTTGTCGAGTAGCGGTTGCGGAGGATTGAGGTCGCCACACAAGGCCGGCTTGCCCTGGCGGAAGATACCGGCCTTCTCGAAGGCCACAGACTCGCGTGTATCACCCAGATAGTCGGCGTGATCAACACCAATGCTGGTCACCAGTGCAATATCGGCGTCCACCACATTGACCGTATCCAGACGCCCGCCCAGACCGACCTCAAGCACCACAGCGTCAAGCCCGGCCCGCTGAAACAGCCAGAACGCCGCGAGGGTGCCCATTTCGAAGTAAGTCAGAGAAGTGTCGCCGCGCCCAGCCTCTACGGCAGCAAAAGCCTGGCACAACTGCGAATCAGTGGCTTCGACGCCATTGAGTTGCACCCGTTCGTTATAACGCAGCAGGTGCGGAGAATTGTAGACACCAACGCTCAGGCCCTGTGCCCGCAGCAAAGAAGCCACAAAAGCGCAGGTTGAACCCTTGCCGTTAGTGCCGGCAACCGTAATCACCCTGGGCGCCGGCTGGCCCAGCCCCATGCGGGACGCTACCTGTTGCGAACGCTCCAGCCCCATGTCGATGGCCGAGGGATGCAACTGCTCAAGGTAGGCGAGCCACTCGCCAAGGGTGCGCTCGGTCATAGGTTGGCAGGCACCGGCGGAACCACGATTGGCTCGATTGGCGCTGCGACGAACACCGGCGTCGGCTTGCCGGTCATTTGTGCCAGCAGGTTACCCAGACGTGGGCGCAGTTCCTGACGGTGGATGATCATGTCGATTGCACCGTGTTCCAGCAAGAACTCGCTACGCTGGAAGCCTTCCGGCAGTTTTTCGCGCACGGTCTGCTCGATAACGCGCGGGCCGGCGAAACCGATCAGGGCCTTCGGTTCGCCAACGATCACGTCGCCTAGCATGGCCAGACTGGCTGAAACGCCGCCGTAGACCGGATCGGTCAGCACGGAGATGAACGGGATGCCCTCTTCACGCAGACGCGCCAGCACAGCGGAAGTCTTGGCCATCTGCATCAGCGAGATCAGCGCTTCCTGCATACGCGCACCACCGGAGGCGGCGAAGCAGATCATCGGGCAACGATTTTCCAGCGCGTAGTTGGCAGCACGCACGAAACGCTCACCGACGATGGCGCCCATGGAACCGCCCATGAAGCTGAATTCAAACGCCGAAACCACCACCGGCATACCCAGCAGGGTGCCGCTTACGGAAATCAGTGCGTCTTTTTCACCGGTCTGCTTTTGAGCAGCGGTCAGGCGATCCTTGTACTTCTTGCCGTCGCGGAATTTAAGACGGTCAACCGGCTCCAGATCGGCGCCCAGTTCATTGCGACCTTCGGCATCGAGGAAGATGTCGATGCGCGCCCGTGCGCCGATGCGCATGTGGTGGTTGCACTTGGGGCAAACGTCCAGGGTCTTTTCCAGCTCCGGACGGTACAGCACAGCCTCGCAGGACGGGCATTTGTGCCACAGACCTTCAGGCACCGAGCTCTTCTTGACCTCCGAGCGCATGATCGAAGGGATCAGTTTGTCTACTAACCAGTTGCTCATGCTTTCTTTCTCCAGTACCGGCGGCCCGAACGCTCTGGTTCGCAGCCCCGCGTATGCCCTTCAGCTAAATTCATGTGTGTGGCGATGATTGGTGGGGCGCCGGGCCAGCAAAACTGACCTTCGTACAACCCAAAAACCCTCAGCCTCGCCTGCTTTGTGCAAGTGCATTGATGGACGGCGGCAGACTGCCAGCCGTCACATCAATATGGCGCTTTGCGTACAGCGTTGATGAACGCCCGAATCTTTGCATGATCCTTGATGCCTTTGCTCGCTTCTACCCCACCGCTGACGTCCACCGCGTAAGGCCGAACCCGCGCCACGGCGTCTGCAATGTTCTCGGGGGTCAGCCCGCCCGCCAGAATCAGCGGCTTGCTCAACCCCCGAGGAATCAATGACCAGTCGAACGCCTCGCCGGTTCCACCGGGCACCCCCTCGACATAGGTGTCGAGCAGCACGCCGCTGGCGGTCGGATAGGCGTTGCAGGCGCCAGCAATGTCGTCACCGGCCTTGACCCGCAATGCCTTGATGTAAGGACGATGCCAGCTTTCGCACTCATGCGCCGGTTCATCACCATGGAACTGCAACAGATCCAGCGGCACGGCATCGAGGATTTCCCCCAGCTCGCAGCGACTGGCGTTGACGAACAGGCCCACCGTGGTCACAAATGGCGGCAATGACTTGATGATCGCCCGCACCTGCTGCACGGTCACCGCGCGCGGGCTCTTGGCGTAGAACACGAATCCGATCGCATCCGCCCCGGCCTCAACAGCAGCCAACGCGTCTTCCATGCGGGTAATCCCGCAAATCTTGCTGCGAACGGCTGACATGTCGATAAAAACTCCGAGGCAAATCCGGGAAAGTCCCGGATGGTAACAAAAGCGTTCGAGGGCGTCAGCCGTCAAGTTCCGAGAAACCCGTCAGGAAGTGTGGCCCGATAAAACGCTCGGGCAACGGGAACTCATCGTGGTACTCGACCTGCACCAGATACAGACCATACGGATGCGCCGTCACACCACCGGAACGACGTTCGCGGCTTTCCAGCACTTCCTTCATCCATTCAACCGGGCGCTCGCCCGCGCCGATGGTCATCAGCACGCCAGCGATGTTGCGCACCATGTGGTGCAGGAAAGCATTGGCGCGGATATCGAGCACGATCATCTTGCCGTGACGGGTCACGCGCAGGTGATGCATCTTCTTGATTGGCGACTTGGCCTGGCACTGACCGGCACGAAACGCGCTGAAATCATGGGTGCCGATCAGGTATTGCGCGGCCTCGGCCATGCGTTCGACATCCAGCGGACGGTGATTCCAGGTGATTTCTTCGTTGAGATGCGCCGGACGGATCTGATCGTTGTAGATCACATAGCGATAACGCCGGGCGATGGCTTTGAACCGCGCATGAAAGTGCGCCGGCATCACCTTGGCCCAACTGACACTGATGTCGTGGGGCAGGTTAATGTTGGCGCCCATCACCCAGGCTTTGAGCGAGCGATCGACTTGAGTGTCGAAATGCACCACCTGTCCACAGGCATGTACGCCCGCGTCGGTACGCCCGGCGCACTGTAGCGAAACCGGCGAGTTGGCGACTTTCGACAAAGCTTTTTCGAGGGCTTCCTGCACTGTAGCCACACCGGTGGACTGACGCTGCCAGCCACTGTAGCGCGAGCCTTTGTATTCAACGCCCAGCGCGATGCGGTAAAAGCCGTCGGGCGCCATTTCGGCGACCGGGTTATCTATGTTTGCCAAGGTGGGACAGCCTGCTGTTTTTGCAAAGGCGGGCATTATAAGGCTGTAAACCGGGGATGCCAGTGAGTTCTCTGCCGACCGGCCCAGCCTCTTCGCAAGCAAGCCCGCACACCATTGAAATGCATTCCAACGCTGGGAGCAGGCTCGCTCGCGAAGACGGCCAATCAAGCACCGCCGAATCCAACCCAAACAAAAACGGCAGCCTCAATGGGCTGCCGCTTTGTTTACCGCTAATGGCTGAATCAAACCAGGTTCGACAGCATTTCCCTGGCTTCGCCGCGCTGCTTCTCGTCACCCTCGGTCAACACCTCGTTGAGAATGTCACGGGCGCCGTCGCTGTCGCCCATATCGATGTAGGCCTGGGCCAGATCAAGCTTGGTCGCCGCCTCGTCGGTGCCGGCGAGGAAATCGAAATCGTCTTCGCCCAGATCCCCACCCAGCGCCGCATCAGCTTCGGTGAACGTTGGCTCGGCAATGCTCTGCGACAGACGATCCAGCTCGGCATTGACGTCATCGAGTTCGGCAGCGAACGCATCCGGTTCAGCGGCTGGATTGCTATCCATCTCGTCAGACAGCGACAGATCGAAATCGGCTGGCAGCTCCAGATCATCCTGCGGCACGTCAGCAACGACCGGCGGCTCGACCGGCGGCAGGTCCTTCACTCCTTCATCAAGATCCAGCAGGAAGTCGTCATCGGCCAATGCGGCCGTGGACGGGGCTGGCTCGGCACCAAGATCCAGATCCAGATCGAAATCCGACAGGTCATCCAGGTTCTCTTTGATGTCGGTCTGCTGTTGCAGCACCGATTCAAAACTCAGGTCGTCGTCTGACGGGAATTCGTCGAGTTCAACGGGCGCTTGCGGCTCAACGACGGGTGCAGGCGCCACCGGGGTAATGTTGTCGAGGTCATCCAGACTCAGGTCAAACGTGCTGTCCAGATCATCTTCCACAGATGCCGGTGCGGGCTCTTGCGGCTCATCCAGCAGCAAGTCCTTGACGTATTGTGCATCCAGTTCGGCGGCGACAGCGGCAGCCGCCAGACCAGCCGTAACCGCTACCGCCATGGCCGGGAAGCGACTTTTCAGTTCTTCGACCTTGGCGAAGTTGTCGCCATTGGCCACCAATTGACGCTCCTGCCCCACGAACGCATCGCGGTCGCCCTGCTGACCGTAGACTTCCATCAACTTCAGACGCAGGTCACTGCGCTGCGGCTCGAGGCTGACGCCCTCTTCCAGCAACGCAGCAGCCTGGTTCAGGCGACCGGCACTGATGTGCGACTGCGCCTTGTCCAACACATCGTCAGAACGCTCGGCTGCCGGCGCAACCAGTGGCGCGGCAATAGGTTCGGCCATCACGATAGGCGCCACTACTGGCGCTGGAGTTGGCGCTGGAGCCGGCGTATTGAGTTTGACGCTCGCAGCAGGCACTTCCAGACCTTCGAAGCTGCTTTCCGGCAGATCCTGCTCGGCGGAGAAGTCTTGTTCATCGGCCAGAGCGCGGGCCATGCGCACATGCTTATCGGCTTCTTGCTGGGCTTTGCGGCGACGGGCCAACAACAGCAGCAAGAGCAGCAGAACGACGGCACCACCACCAACCAGGCCCAGCAGGACCGGATTGGTCAGCAGTTCGTTGAATGTCTTCTCGTCATCGACAGCCGGTTTCGGCTCGACAATTGGAGTCTCAGTCGGCGTATCAACCGGCGGCGCAATAGCCGATTCCGGGGTCGGAGAGGCCGATGCAGCTTCTGCAGGCGTAGCAGCCAACTCGGCGGTGATGGCCGGCACCGGTGCAACAGCAGGATTCACGGCTGGCGCAGCGCCAGGCCCTTCGGCCTGCATTTTCGCCAGTTGATTGTTCTTCAGCTCGATCAGGCGTTGCAGCTTGTCCAGTTGGCTTTGCAGATCGGCCATGCGGCTTTTCAGTTCCTCATTGTCACGACGAGTCGTGTCGAGGCTTTCCTGAGTGACCGCAAGCTTATCGCTCAAGGCCTTGGCATCGCCTGCCGGGCCTTTACCGCGCGCCTTCGCGCTTTCGGCCGAAACCAGGCTCAGCTTGTCTTCGGCATTCGGCGCAATACCGGTATTGGCGCGACCACGCTTGGTCGCATCAAGCTGTTGCTGGCCGGTGCCAGGCTTGGCCACATAGCGACGCCCCTGACGCCAGGCTTCGTTCTGCGCTGCAACTTCAGCGATGGCCCTGGACTGCGGCAGCGCAGTGCTTTGCACCGAGTCCGGCAAGCGCAGCACCTGACCGGTTTTCAGCAGGTTAATGTTGCCGCCAATGAACGCGTCCGGGTTAAGCGCCTGAATCGCCAGCATGGTCTGCTGCACCGAACCACCGTTGCGCGCCTTTGCCGCGATTTCCCACAAGGTATCGCGTGGCGTCGTGGTGTACTGGGCAGGATGCGTTGCGCCAGTGGTCGGCGCGGTGATGGTTTGCGACGGCGCCGGTTGCGTGGCGGCGTCAGCGGTCTGCGGCGAGAACTTCGACGGATCGAGCAACACGCTGTAATCGCGCAGCAGACGGCCATTGGGCCACATCACCTGCACGAGGAATTTGACCATCGGCTCCGACAACGGCTTGCTCGACGTCACGCGCAGTACGCTTTTGCCGCTGGCGTTGAGCACCGGGGTGAAGGTCAGATCGTTTAGAAAGGCCTGACGATCGACGCCGGCCTTGGCGAAATCTTCAGGGGAAGCCAGGCTCGGCACCACTTCGGCCGCGGTGAGATCCTTGACGTCGAGCAACTCGATCTCGGCCATCAGCGGCTGGTTCAGGGTCGACTTCAGGGTCAGCTCCCCGAGCCCGAGGGCATGCGCCATACCGGAGGACAGCGCCGAGGCGGCCGCTATTGCTAACACCAGTTTGCGAACTTGAACCATAGCCTCATCCTTTGTTTGAACGTTCCTCGGCCAGCGAGAAGATGTTGATTGCCGCTGCCGTAAGGCATTGCGCGCGACGACGACAGATGCCGCGCGCGATCATTTCATTGATGCCCCGGAAGGTCCCGGAGGGTGACACGTCGTCAAGCGCTTCGGGCAAGCATAGCGCTCACCTAGAATCGGTCGACAAATTGTTGCCAAGTATCTTTTACAGCAGGTCTTTTATCAACAATTCAGCCACCTGCACAGCGTTAAGGGCTGCACCTTTGCGTACGTTATCTGACGTCAGCCACAGATTAAGTTCCGCCGGGTCGTCGACACCACTGCGCACGCGACCGACATAGACAACGTCCTGCCCTACCGCATCACCGACTGCTGTCGGGTAATCACCGGCTTCAACCAGCTCGATTCCCGGCGCATCTTCGAGTGCAGCGTTGATTTTTTCCAGGTCGACAGCCTTTGCTGACTGCAAGGTCACGCTAAGGCTATCGCCAAAAAACACCGGGGCTTGAACGCAAGTTGCGGAAATCTTTAATAAAGGCTGGGCCAGCACCTGACGCAACTCGCGCACCAGACGTTTTTCCAGCAGCGTATGGCCCGCTGCGTCAGGCGTGCCGACCTGAGCCAGCAGATTGAACGCCATCTGCCGGTCAAAGAACGTGGGCTCCAGCGGACGCATGTTCAGCAGTTCGGCAGTCTGTCGCGCCAACTCGCTGACCGCTTCGCGCCCCTGGGCGGAAACGGCCAGATTGGCGGTGACATTCACGTATTGCAGGTCGATCAGATCACGCAGCGGCGCCAGCACCACGGCGAGCGTGGTAGCCGACGGACTCGGGCTGCTGACCTGAAACGGCGCTTTCAAACCGGCAAGCACATCGGCGTTGGCTTCCGGCACCACTTGCGGCGCTTGCTCGGCCGACAAGGCGCCGGACAGGTCGATCAGCGAGCAACCGGCGGCATGGGCGCGAGCGGCGTAGCTCAGGGTGATGGCCGGGCCGGCGGCGAAGAACACCAGTTTGACCTTGCTGAAATCGAACTCATCGACTTCGCGCACGCGCACATTCTTGTTACGGAACAGCACAGAGCTGCCGGCAGACTCGCTGCTGGCCAGCAGGTGCAGGTTGCCGACCGGGAAGTCGCGCTCTTCGAGAATCTGTACGAGGGTTTCGCCGACAGTACCGGTGGCGCCGATCACGGCAATATCTAGGGTCTGGGTCATGGTGCGGCCTCTGGCGAAACGGGGGGAGCGGCACTTTACCGGGTGACCGCCATGCAGGCAATTTCTGCGGGATTTGTGGTGGCCGTCCGGATGCCTTCGCGAGCAAGCCCCCACACACTTGAAATGCATTCCCATGTGGGGCTTGCTCGCGAAAAGGCCGGCACAGTCACCCGAAAAAATTCAGGCATAAAAAACCCGCACCTCTCACAAGGGGCGGGCTCTTTCATGGCTTCAAGCGATCAACGCTCCAGCAGGATCCGCAGCATGCGACGCAGCGGTTCAGCCGCGCCCCACAGCAGTTGGTCGCCGACGGTGAAGGCGCCGAGGAACTGCGAACCCATGTTCAATTTGCGCAGACGACCGACCGGAACATTCAGGGTGCCAGTGACCTTGGTCGGGCTCAGCTCCTGCATGCTGATCTCGCGCTGGTTTGGTACCAGTTTGACCCAAGGGTTGTGCTGGCTGATAAGCCCTTCGATGTCGGCGATCGGCACGTCTTTGTTCAGCTTGATGGTCAGCGCCTGGCTGTGGCAACGCATGGCGCCGATGCGCACGCAGATGCCATCGACCGGAATCGGGCTCTTGAAGCGACCCAGAATCTTGTTGGTCTCGGCCTGGGCCTTCCATTCTTCACGGCTCTGGCCGTTCGGCAGTTCCTTGTCGATCCACGGGATCAGGCTGCCGGCCAGCGGTACGCCGAAGTTCTCGGTCGGGTACGCGTCGCTGCGCATGGCTTCGGCCACACGACGGTCGATGTCGAGAATCGCGCTCGCCGGGTCGGCCAGTTGATCGGCGACAGCGGCGTGGGTCGCGCCCATCTGCTTGATCAGCTCACGCATGTTCTGCGCACCGGCACCAGAAGCGGCCTGATAGGTCATGGCGCTCATCCACTCGACCAGACCCGCCTCAAACAGACCGCCCAGCCCCATGAGCATCAGGCTGACGGTGCAGTTGCCGCCGACGTAGTTCTTGGTGCCTGCATCCAGTTGCTGGTCGATGACCTTGCGGTTGACCGGATCGAGAATGATGACCGCGTCATCGTTCATGCGCAGGCTGGAAGCCGCGTCGATCCAGTAGCCCTGCCAGCCGGCTTCGCGCAGCTTCGGGAACACTTCGCTGGTGTAGTCGCCGCCCTGGCAGGTCAGAATCACGTCGAGGGTCTTCAGCTCATCAATGCTGTAAGCATCCTTGAGCGGAGCAATGTCCTTGCCCACAGACGGGCCTTGGCCACCGACATTGGACGTGGTGAAAAACACCGGCTCGATTAGATCGAAATCCTGCTCTTCCAGCATCCGCTGCATGAGCACGGAACCGACCATCCCGCGCCAACCGATCAGACCTACACGTTTCATCGCAACTACACCTTTTTGAAAAGTGGGCCGCTGCTTTGTATTGAATTTCGCAGCGGGCCCGAGAGATTACAGATTCCGCAGCGCGGCGACTACTGCGTCACCCATTTCCTGCGTACCGACTTTGGTGCAACCGGCCGAATAGATGTCACCGGTGCGAAGACCTTGATCCAGCACCACGCTGACGGCTTTTTCGATGGCATCGGCCGCGTCGTGCAGATTGAAGCTGTAACGCAGCATCATCGATACCGACAGAATGGTCGCCAAGGGGTTGGCGATGCCTTTGCCTGCGATGTCCGGCGCCGAGCCGTGGCAAGGCTCGTACATGCCCTTGTTGTTGGAGTCCAGCGAAGCGGACGGCAACATGCCGATGGAGCCGGTGAGCATCGACGCTTCGTCGGACAGAATGTCGCCAAACAGGTTGTCGGTCACGATCACGTCGAACTGCTTCGGTGCGCGCACCAGTTGCATGGCGGCGTTGTCGACGTACATGTGGCTCAGCTCGACCTCTGGGTAATCCTTGGCCACCTGCTCGACCACTTCACGCCACAGTTGGCTGGACGCCAGCACGTTGGCCTTGTCCACCGAGCACAGCTTCTTGCCGCGCACCATGGCCATGTCGAAACCGACACGGGCGATGCGGCGGATTTCGCTTTCGCTGTACGGCAGGGTGTCGTAGGCCTGACGCTCGCCGTTTTCAAGCGTGCGGGTGCCACGAGGCGCGCCGAAGTAGATGCCGCCGGTCAGCTCACGGACGATCAGGATGTCCAGACCGGCAACGATTTCCGGCTTCAGGCTCGACGCGTCGGCCAACTGCGGGTAGAGAATCGCCGGACGCAGGTTGCCGAACAGGCCCAGTTGCGCACGGATTTTCAGCAGGCCGCGCTCAGGGCGGATGTCGCGCTCGATGGTGTCCCATTTCGGGCCGCCCACGGCGCCCAGCAGCACGGCGTCGGCAGCACGGGCACGGTCGAGGGTTTCGTCGGCCAGCGGCACGCCGTGTTTGTCGATGGCGGCGCCACCGATCACGTCATGGCTCAGCTCGAAACCCAGGCTGTACTTGTCGTTGGCAAGCGTAAGAACCTTGACCGCTTCGGCCATGATTTCCGGACCAATACCATCACCTGGGAGAATCAGAATCTGCTTGCTCATGCTTTCCTCGTGTCTTCAATCGGTGCGCCATTACCGGCACGCCCGGATAAATTCTTATCGCTCGGCCATCAGCACGATGACATCTGTACTGAACGAACCATCGGCCGCAATCTCGAAATAGTCGCGCACTTCGTTACCCATCGACTGCTGCAACTGACGGATCGCCGCGCGCATCACTTCGGGTGTACGCATGCGCTCCACCCAACTGCTGTACTCCAGCCGCAAACGCTGCCGCGTGGTGCTGCGGGTATGCAGCCCGGCTTCGCTGACATGCCGCAACCACTGGCCGGCGCAATAATCGCGCACATGACTGGTGTCGCGCAGCACTTCGACGCTTTGCAGGTAAGTGTCGAACAACGGGCTACCCGGCGACAACACATCAACGAACGCCGCCACGCCGCCGGGCTTGAGCACCCGACGCACTTCGCGCAGAGCCACACCCAGATCGCTCCAGTGATGCGCCGAATAACGGCTGAACACAAAGTCGAACTCGCCATCGGCAAACGGCAATCGCTCGGCGGCGCCGTTGACGGTGGCAATGTTACTCAGGCCGCGATCAACGGCAGCGGCTGCGACCACGTCGAGCATTTGCTGCGACAGATCGTAAGCGACCACGTCCTTGACCCGCGGTGCGACGTGAAAACTCACATGACCGGCGCCACACCCCAAGTCCAGTACTCGGGCTTCGCCCTGCCCGACCAGTTCAGCCTGTAGCAGCGCAAATTCGGTGCCTTGCGCGTGAACGGCGCTGCTCAGGTAGGCGGCGGCCTGCTCACCGAATTGCTTTTGTACGACCTGAGTGTGCTGGGCAGTGCTGGTCATGGGGACTTCCTTTTGGTTTTAGCCTTGTATTGCCTGGACTGCCGCCTTCGGGAGCAAGCCCCCTCCCACCCTGGATTTGTGGCCTATACAACAACCCTGTGGGAGGGGGCTTGCTCCCGAAGAGGCTGGCCCTGACTGCATCAATCTCGAATCAATCACGCGTCGCGAAACAACCACGGCTGGCTGACCCGATGCTTGGCCTCAAACGTCGCAATCGCATCGCCGTCCTGCAAGGTCAGACCGATATCGTCCAGACCGTTCAACAGGCAGTGCTTGCGGAACGCATCGATTTCAAAGTTGTAAACCTTTCCATCCGGACGGGTCACGGTTTGCGCGTGCAGATCGACCTGCAATTGATAACCCGGCTCGGCCTCGACCTGTTTGAACAGTTCGTCGACTTCAGCGTCACTCAAGATGATCGGCAGCAAACCGTTCTTGAAGCTGTTGTTGAAGAAGATGTCGGCGTAACTCGGCGCGATGATGCTGCGAAAACCGTATTCTTCCAGCGCCCACGGCGCGTGCTCACGGCTGGAGCCGCAACCGAAGTTCTCGCGGGCCAGCAACACGCTGGCGCCTTGATAACGCTCGGCGTTGAGGACGAATTCCTTGTTCAGAGGGCGCTTGGAGTTGTCCTGATACGGTTGACCCACATCCAGGTAACGCCACTCGTCGAACAGGTTAGGGCCGAAACCGGTGCGTTTGATCGATTTCAAGAACTGCTTCGGAATGATCTGGTCGGTGTCGACGTTGGCACGATCCAAAGGCGCGACAAGACCTGTGTGCTGGGTGAAAGCTTTCATGCTGCGCTCCTTAAATCAATTCACGAACGTCGATGAAACGACCGTTCACCGCCGCCGCTGCGGCCATGGCCGGGCTGACGAGGTGGGTACGGCCACCGGCGCCTTGACGGCCCTCGAAGTTACGGTTGGACGTCGAGGCGCAATGTTCGCCGGACTCCAATCGGTCCGGGTTCATTGCCAGGCACATCGAGCAACCCGGCTCACGCCATTCAAAACCGGCGTCGAGGAAAATCTTGTCCAGACCTTCGGATTCAGCTTGCGCCTTCACCAGACCCGAGCCCGGCACCACAATCGCTTGCTTGATGGTCGAAGCGACTTTACGGCCCTTGGCGATGACTGCCGCAGCGCGCAAATCCTCGATCCGCGAGTTGGTGCAGGAACCAATGAACACGCGATCCAGTTGAATGTCGGTGATCGCCTGATTGGCGGTCAAGCCCATGTATTTCAAGGCGCGGACGATCGAGTCGCGCTTGACCAGATCCATCTCTTTGGCCGGGTCAGGGACGTTCTGATCAACGGCCAGGACCATTTCCGGCGAAGTGCCCCAACTGACTTGCGGCTTGATCTGCGCAGCGTCGAGTTCAACCACAGTGTCGAACCTGGCATCGACGTCGGAAACCAGATCCTTCCAGGCCTCGACGGCCATGTCCCATTCGGCGCCTTTCGGTGCAAAAGGACGGCCCTTCACGTAATCAACGGTCTTCTGGTCCGCTGCCACCAGACCCACGCGGGCGCCGGCTTCGATGGACATGTTGCAGATGGTCATGCGGCCTTCGACGGACAAGTCGCGGATCGCGCTGCCGGCAAATTCGATGGCATGGCCGTTACCGCCGGCGGTGCCGATCTTGCCGATCACGGCAAGGACGATGTCCTTGGCGGTCACGCCGAACGGCAATTGGCCTTCAACGCGCACCAGCATGTTTTTCATTTTCTTGGCGACCAGGCACTGGGTGGCGAGCACATGCTCGACCTCGGAAGTGCCGATGCCGTGAGCCAATGCGCCAAATGCGCCATGGGTCGAGGTGTGCGAGTCACCGCACACAACCGTCATGCCCGGCAAGGTCGCGCCCTGCTCCGGGCTGATCACATGGACGATGCCCTGGCGGACGTCATTCATCTTGAACTCGACGATGCCGTACTCATCACAGTTGTCATCGAGGGTCTGAACCTGCAAACGCGAGACCTGGTCGGCGATGGCTTCGATGCCGCCCTTGCGCTCCGGAGTCGTCGGTACGTTGTGGTCCGGGGTGGCGATATTGGCATCGATACGCCATGGCTTGCGCCCGGCCAGACGCAGGCCTTCAAAGGCTTGCGGCGAGGTCACTTCGTGAATGATGTGACGATCGATGTAAATCAGCGCCGAGCCATCGTCGCGCTGCTTGACCAAATGCGAATCCCAGAGCTTGTCGTAGAGCGTTTTGCCGGCCATCAGACGGTTCCTCATCAGCTTGTTTCTATGCCTTGGGCTTATCAATAACCCTTTGGCTTGTGAGGCCGATCCTATGGGGTTACATTAAATAACTCAAATTCATATTTTTTATGCTTTGGATAACCAACTGGAATACAACCAATGGATCTGGCCAACCTCAACGCTTTTATCGCGATTGCCGAGACTGGCAGCTTCTCCGGCGCCGGTGAACGCCTGCACCTGACACAACCGGCCATCAGCAAACGCATTGCCGGGCTGGAACAGCAATTGAAGGTGCGCCTGTTCGATCGACTGGGCCGTGAAGTCGGCCTGACCGAGGCCGGTCGCGCCCTGCTGCCACGGGCTTATCAGATCCTCAACGTGCTGGACGACACCCGCCGCGCCCTGACCAACCTGACCGGCGAAGTCAGCGGCCGCCTGACCCTGGCCACCAGTCACCACATTGGCCTGCACCGCCTGCCCCCCTTATTAAGAGAGTTCACCCGCCGCTACCCACAGGTCGCGCTGGATATTCAGTTCCTCGATTCGGAAGTGGCCTACGAGGAAATTCTCCATGGGCGTGCAGAACTGGCGGTCATCACCCTGGCGCCGGAGCCTCATTCGTTGGTCAAAGCCACACCTGTCTGGGACGATCCGCTGGATTTTGTCGTCGCTCCGGAACACTCGCTGATCAGTAATGGCCCCGTCACTCTTGAGGACATCGCCCGTCATCCGGCCGTATTCCCCGGCGGAAATACCTTCACACACCATATTGTGCAGCGCTTATTCGAGGCCCAAGGGTTGGCGCCGAACATCGCCATGAGCACCAACTATCTGGAAACCATCAAGATGATGGTTTCCATCGGCCTTGCCTGGAGCGTTTTGCCGCGCACCATGCTCGATGAGCAGGTGGCAAGCATCGCATTGCCGGGCATACAACTCAGCCGCCGGCTAGGCTATATCGTGCACACCGAACGGACGCTATCGAATGCGGCAAGAGCATTTATGGCCTTATTGGACGCACAAATCGATCTGCCAGGGACTCTGGGCTAACTTGTGCTACTCCTATAGAGCCGCTGTCCCTGTGCCTAACGCCACCATCCGCTCAAGGCCTGTTAACGATGCCGAAGTCTGTTGACCGAATTCCGCCGATGCCGCGCATTCAAGCCATTGACCCGCGCTACTCCGAGCAGAGCTGGGAGAGCGCGCCGCAATTACTGGCCGCGCTCAATGGCGCAAGGCTCGGCGCCTGGTACTGGGACATCGAACGCGGGCAGATCAGCTGGTCGCGGGGGACTCAGGCGTTGTTCGGTTTCGATCCGCGCAAGCCACTGCCGGAAGACCTCGAATACCTTGACCTGTTGCCACCGGAAGACCGGGCAAAAACCGTTCGCGCCTTCCACGCAGTGATCGCCGGAGCGCCGCTGGAACAGGCGATGCATCACCGCATCCGCTGGCCCGATGGCAGCCTGCATTGGCTGGAGGTCAGCGGAAGTCTGCTCCCGGACAAAAACGGCCGCCCCCGAATGATCGGGGTGATTCGCGAAATCACCCACCAGCGGCAACGCGAACAGGCCCTGAGCAGCTCGGAAAAACGTTTCGCCACGCTGTTTCACCTGTGTCCGAACATGGTTTTACTGACCCGCCAGGAAGACGGCCTGATCAGCGAAGCCAACCAGTATTTCGAAAGCCTGTTCGGCTGGCCGGTGCAGAGCGCGATTGGCCGCACCACGCTGGAACTGGGCCTGTGGGTGCATCCGGAGGAACGGGCCGAACTGGTGAAGAAAACCAAGGCCAAGGGCGAACTGATCAGCATGGAAGTGCAGTTTCGCGCCAGCAATGGTCAGGTTCATGACGGCATTCTCAGCGCGCAGAAAGTCGAACTCGAAGGCCAGCCGTATCTGCTGAGCACCTTCCTGGACACCACCGAACGCAAAGCCGCCGAACACGCGCTGAAGGACAGCCAGGAACGCCTCGACCTGGCGCTGGACTCGGCACAACTCGGCACCTGGGACTGGCACATCCCCAGCGGCATGCTCTACGGCTCGGCACGAGCCGCGCAATTGCACGGCCTGGAGCCGAAACCGTTTCATGAATCGTTCGACGAGTTTTTCGAAGGCGTGCCCGGCGAAGAACGCGACAGCATGCGCGATGCCTACCGCAGCCTGCGCGAAGGCCCGGCGGGCAATTATCAGCTGACTTATCGCGTACAGCTCCCGGACGGGAGTTCACGCTACCTGGAAAGCCGCGCCCGCCTCTATCGCGACGAAAACGGCGCCCCGCTGCGCATGGCCGGCACGTTGCTGGACATCACCGACCAGGTCGAGCGCGAGCAACGACTGGTCGCGTCGGAAGAGAAATTCGCCACGCTGTTTCAGGTCAGCCCCGATCCGATCTGCGTTACGCGCCAGGACAGCGGCGAGTTCATCGAGATCAATTCAAGCTTCAGCCAAACATTCGGCTGGAGCGCCGTTGATATCATTGGCCACTCCGCCGAAGAGATCGGCCTGTGGGATGCCTCGGCGAAAAGCCTGCAACGTATCGAACGGGTGATCCGCGAACAAGGCCTGAGCAATGTGGCGATCATCGTCCAGCACAAGGATGGCCAATCGCTGACCTGCGTGATTTCCAGTCGCCAGATCAGCGTTGGCAATCAACCGTGCATCGTCACCACGCTGCGCGACATCACCCAGCAGCAACGTTCGGAAGCGGCGCTCAAAGCCAGCGAAGAGAAGTTTGCCAAGGCATTTCACTCCAGCCCCGACGCGATCACCATTACCGAGCGCGATACCGGGCGCTATCTGGAGGTCAACGACGGTTTCTGTCGCCTCACCGGTTATCGCGCCGATGAAGTCGTGGGCAAAACCGCCTATCAGGTGGGCATCTGGGCCGAAGAAAAACAGCGCTCGGCGTTGCTTGCCGAATTACAGATCAAGGGCCGCGTACATCATCAGGAAATGCTCGGGCGCAACAAGCGCGGGGAATTGCTGACGGTAGAAGTCTCGGTCGAACCGATCACCCTGAATGAAACAGCGTGCCTGCTGCTCACCGCTCGGGACGTCAGCCTGCTGAAAAACGCTGAAGCACAAATCCGCCACCTGGCTTACCACGATCCGCTGACCAACCTGCCCAATCGTGCCCTGCTGATGGATCGCCTGAGCCAGCAGATCGCCCTGCTCAAACGCCATAATTTGCGTGGCGCATTGCTGTTTCTCGATCTGGATCACTTCAAGCACATCAACGATTCGCTCGGCCACCCGGTCGGCGACACGGTACTGAAAATCATCACCGCCCGCCTTGAAGCGAGCGTACGCATGGAAGACACGGTCGCCCGTCTGGGCGGCGATGAGTTCGTGGTATTGCTCAGCGGTTTGGAAGGCTCGCGCAATGAAGTCAGCACGCAAGTGCGCGAACTGGCCGACACGCTCCGTGAACTGCTATCGGAGCCCATGTTTCTCGACGGCCAGCGCTTGCAGGTCACGCCAAGCATTGGCGTGGCGCTGATTCCGGACCACGGCTCGACCCCGACCGACCTGCTCAAGCGCGCCGACATTGCCCTGTACCGGGCCAAGGATTCCGGGCGCAACACCACGCAGATGTATCACCACACCATGCAGAAAGCCGCCAGCGAACGACTGCGCATGGAGACCGACTTGCGCCTGGCCTTGTCTCGCGGCGAATTCAACGTGCATTTTCAGCCGCAGATCGACGCTCGGGACAACCGCATCATCGGCGCCGAAGCACTGGTACGCTGGAATCACCCGGCTCTCGGCGCACAGTCGCCCGCCGAGTTCATCAAAGTGCTGGAGGATAGCGGCCTGATTCTGGAAGTCGGGACGTGGATCCTCGACGAAGCCTGCGAGGCATTCAAAACGTTGATCGCCCTGAAACTGGTTGATCCGCTTAACTTCAGTCTGTGCGTCAACATCAGCCCCCGGCAGTTCCGGCAGAACGACTTCGTCGAGCGCATTGAACACAGCATGACCAGCCACAGCCTGCCCTGCTCGCTGCTGAAACTGGAAATCACCGAAGGCATCGTCATCCAGAACCTGGAAGACACCATCAACAAAATGCGCCGCTTGAAAAAACTCGGCGTGAGCTTCGCCATGGACGATTTCGGCACCGGTTACTCGTCGCTGACTTACCTCAAGCGTTTACCGGTGGATACGCTGAAAATTGACCAGTCGTTCATCCGCGATGCGACCACCGACCCAAACGACGCCGAGATCATCCGCGCCATCGTCGCCATGGCCCGCAGCCTGCAATTGGAAGTGATTGCCGAAGGCGTGGAAACCCCGGAACAATTGGCCTTTCTGCAAGGCCTGGGCTGTCACTTGTATCAGGGTTATTTACACAGTCGACCATTGCCGCTGGAAGAACTGAAAAAGCTGCTGTCCTGATGTTCGCAGACGCGCAGCTTGCAACAGAACGGCAATTGCCAGTGCTGACAGCAACCTGTAGGGTCGCGGTTTTTGCGCCGTTTCGAGATCTGTCATGCAGGATGCAACCCTCCCCCGCCCGGCCCTGCTGGGCATCGACCTTGGCACCACCAACAGCTTGATCGCCGTCTGGCAGGACGGTCAGGCCCGGTTGATTCCCAACGCCTTGGGTGATGTGCTGACGCCCTCGGTGGTCAGCCTCGATGAAGACGACACGATTCTGGTGGGCAACGCCGCCCGCGCGCGCCTGACCACGCACCCTGATCGCACCGCCGCAGCATTCAAACGTTTCATGGGCAGCGATAAACAAGTCCAGCTCGGTGTTCGTCAGTTCAGCCCGGAAGAGTTGTCGGCGCTGGTACTCGGCTCACTCAAGCAGGACGCATGCGCACAAAAAAGGCCCCGACGTATCGGGGCCTTCGTTCAACGGCTCAGCGCCTGTTCAGACAATGTGTGTGCGCAAGTGAATCAGTGCTGCAGAGCCGGCTTTTGCGTCCCGTTGATCGGGATGCGCTTGGCCTTCGCCTCTTCCGGAATCACCCGCAGCAGGTCGATGCTCAGCAGACCGTTACTCAGATCAGCAGCCTTGATCTCGATGTGATCGGCCAGGCGGAAGGACAGTTTGAAAGCACGCTGGGCAATGCCCTGATGCAGAAAGGTCACGCCTTCGTTGGCGTCACGTTTGCCGCCGCTGACGGTCAGCACACCCTTCTCGACTTGCAGTTCCAGGTCTTCTTCCTGGAAACCGGCTGCCGCTACGACGATGCGGTATTGGTCATCACCGTGTTTTTCCACGTTGTAAGGTGGATAGGTGCTGCCTGGCTCGTTGCGCAGGGCGGTTTCGAACAGGTCGTTGAAACGGTCGAAGCCTACCGAGGAACGGAACAGCGGTGCGAGGGAAAATGCAGTGCTCATGGTTCAAATCTCCTGAAAACAATCAGCAAGGTTTTATGTCTGCGCGACCCGAATTCGGCATCGCGTACCCCTTAGATAGGGACCACTGATTTGATTTCAAGAGATTATTTTCAGTTTTTTTTCAGGCCACTTCAGCGACCGGCAGACCCAGCAAGCGCGAGACATGATCCGGTTCCGTCTCACGGCGCAGGACGGTGAACAGCTCAGTGGCTTCGGGATAATTGCGTGTCAGCATGGCCAGCCATTGCTTCAGACGGCCCGGGGATTGGCGCGCAGTCATCTGCGCTTTGGCTTGCAGCCAGAAATCCTGAATCAATGGCATCAGCTCGGCCCAGGTCATCTCGACCACTTCCTCACCAGCACGTGCAGCGGCGATCTGCCTGGCCAGATCCGGGCGCGAAACCAGGCCGCGACCGAGCATGATGTCTTCCACGCCGCTGATTTCACGGCAACGGCGCCAGTCTTCGACGCTCCAGATATCGCCGTTGGCGAATACCGGCACCTTGACCACGTCCTGCACGCGAGGAATCCACTCCCAATGCGCCGGCGGTTTGTAGCCATCCATTTTGGTTCGGGCGTGAACCACGATGTGTTCGGCGCCGCCTTCAGCCAACGCCGTGGCGCAGACCAGCGAGCCGTCCGGGCTGTCGAAGCCCAGACGCATTTTTGCGGTGACAGGGATGTGCGCAGGCACGGCGCGACGCACGTGCTCGACGATCTGGTTGAGCAGCTCAGGCTCCTTGAGCAGCACCGCCCCACCACGGGATTTGTTGACAGTCTTGGCCGGACAACCGAAGTTGAGGTCGATCACTTCGGAGCCGAGTTCGCAGGCCAGTGCAGCGTTCTCCGCCAGGCACACCGGGTCGGAACCCAACAACTGGACGCGCAAAGGCACTCCGGACGCCGTGCGCGCACCGTTGAGCAGCTCCGGGCCGAACTTGTGGAAATAGGCCGGGGTGAGCAACTGATCGTTGACCCGAATGAATTCGGTCACGCACCAGTCGATACCGCCAACGCGGGTCAGCACGTCACGAAGGATGTCGTCGACCAACCCCTCCATGGGCGCCAGAGCAATTTGCATGGAAAAAACACTACTCAGAGGAAAAACGTGCGGCAGTTTACTGGATTACGAGAAAAACCGCAGATCCCTTGTGGGAGCGGGCTTGCTCGCGAAGGCAGTGTGTCAGTCGATAAACGTGCTGGCTGACACGACGCCTTCGCGAGCAAGCCCACATTTAGATTTTCGCTAACTCTGACGACTGGATCGCCGGGCCATACCCCTCGATGAACTCCGCCGGCATGCGCTTGGGTTTGCCGGTGGACAGTTCGATGCAGACGAACGTGGTTTGGGCGCGCAACAGAGTGGTGTTGTCGCTCGGGCGGATCAGCTGGAAATGCCGGGTCATTTTCAGGCGCTGATCCCAATCGACAATCCAGGTCGCCAATTGCAGTTCGTCGCCCTCATAGGCGGCTGCCAGATAATCGATCTCGTGACGCACCACCGCCATCGCCCGGTCGAGCCGCCGATACTCGACCAGATCCAGCCCCAGACGCTGCGAGTGGCGCCAGGCGCAGCGTTCGAGCCAGGTCACGTAGACCGCGTTGTTTGCGTGGCCCAGCCCGTCGATGTCCTCGGCGCCTACTTGCAGATCAATGGTAAACGGCGTTGCTCGATCCCAGCCCATGCCCCACTCCCGGTCAGATGATTCAACCGGGGCAGTGTAACGGATGCTCAGGCCGATTGCCGTGCCTGAAGGCTGCGGCCGGCCAACAGTGATAACACGCCATCAATCACCCGAGGGTCGGCCAGCACGCGCTGATGACCACCGCTTTCGAGGCGCAGAAGACGACTGTCAAACCAGGCTTCGTGGATCCATTGAGACTCTTTGACCGAGACAAAATTGTCATCTTCGGCATGCACGATCAGACCGGGCATATCCAACTGATAATGGGCGACATCCAGCGTGGCGGCGCGCATACCGACATCCTGCTCGACCTGGCGGATAAATGCCGAACGCGCTCTGGGCGGCATACCAACACAACGGGCGAACCCGCGCAGCACACCCAGGATTCGGGCGGGAGCAGCGATGCTGACAAGGGTTTCGGTGCGCAAGCCCAGTTGCACGGCAAGCATCGCGCTGGCGCCACCCATGGAGTGGCCAATAACGGCTTGCAGTGGCGGCAGTTCGGCAGCCGCTTCGAGCATGGCGCGAGCGAACAGCACGACATTGGCTTCACGCCCTGGCGATCTGCCGTGAGCCGGGCCATCGAGTGCGACGACCGTGTAACCGGCTTCGACCAGCGCGGTGATCAGCGCGGCGAATTGGGTTGGCCGCCCTTCCCAGCCATGCATCAGCAAAACGGTCGGGCCTTGGCCCCAGCGCAGGGCTGACAGACCGAAGCGCAACGTGATGCGTTCGGAATTGGCCAGCAGCGGCAACTCCCAATCCCGCAGGGGCAGCGACCGCGGCGTCATGAACGCCAGGCGCATTTTGCTCGCCACGCGTTTCGGTGCAATCCAGCCCAAGGTGCCATTAACGCCACGAACCCACTTCAACGTGTTCATCGCTCTCTCCTCAGGCGTGTTGCCTTCAGGTCAACGCACCGCCGACTTGGCGGCGCGCAGCAATCGATCGGATAAATCTCCCGGGCCGAGCGCTCTTGCGAGTGCCAGCCCACCCACCATCAAGGCCACGTCGGCCAGGGCTTTGTCGGTGTCCTCAGGGCTGGACGCCAACTGCGCAATCATCAATTCCAGGTGTTCGTTGAGCGCGATGCGGAACGACTCCGGCAAACGCCCCAGCTCACCGATCGAGGCCGGGATCGGACAGGCTGCATCGCTGGAGTCGCGGTGCTTGCGCGACAGGTAAAACGTAGCGACCAGTGCGCGACGTTCTTCACCGGTCAGCTCGGTGTCCATGTCGGCAATCAAGTCGCGGCGGCGACCGAGCAATTGCTTGAACGCCTCCAGCATCATCGCGTCCTTGCTTTCGAAGTGCGCATAGAAGCCGCCGACGGTCAGCCCGGCTGCGCCCATCACTTCGCCTACGCTTGGGTCCGCCGGGCCGCGCTGGATCAGCGCGGCACTGGCAGCCTTGAGGATGCGTTCGCGGGTCTGAGCTTTTTTATCGTTCATCGTTGCCTCCGAATATTACGACCAGAATATTATTCTCATAATAATATTCTGCAAGTCGAGGATATGACCGCTGGTCTGAAGCACAGTGTAAGGAAAAAGGAGAATTGGCCAAACGCCAGACAAACAAAAGGGCCATTCAATAATTGAATGACCCTTATAAATCCCGCAGAGCGGGTAATCGTGGCGTCCCCTAGGGGACTCGAACCCCTGTTACCGCCGTGAAAGGGCGGTGTCCTAGGCCACTAGACGAAGGGGACACAAACCCTTCTATACAACTGATCAGTGCTGAGAGCTGATCGACTCAAGGTCGGTGTGGCCAGACCATGAGCTGTAAAATTGGTGGAGCTAAGCGGGATCGAACCGCTGACCTCCTGCATGCCATGCAGGCGCTCTCCCAGCTGAGCTATAGCCCCGGATTTTTCGCCTCGCGGCGGAGCGATCTTTTGCAACATCGCTTCTGTAAAACTGGCGTCCCCTAGGGGACTCGAACCCCTGTTACCGCCGTGAAAGGGCGGTGTCCTAGGCCACTAGACGAAGGGGACGCAAACCCTTCTATACAACTGATCAACGCTGAGTGTTGATCGCTTCGGAGCCGGTGTGGCCAGGCTTCGAAGTGTAAATTGGTGGAGCTAGACGGGATCGAACCGTCGACCTCTTGCATGCCATGCAAGCGCTCTCCCAGCTGAGCTATAGCCCCTCATCGTTGATGTCATCGCTGAGGACGGGGCGAATCTTAATGGCGCATCGGAGGGCTGTCAAACTTATTTTTAAAATATTTCAAAGTTTTTTGCCGACATAACAACCACTTACCGCCCTCACCCCGTATATCTGGGGAAAACGCCGAAGGCCGGCATCAAACGATCCCGGCCTTCGGCGACTCCAGCAGCGTCAAACGCAATCAGGCGATAGCGCCCAACAGCTTTTCCCACTCTTTGTTTTCTTTCTTAGACACGCCGCCCAGCAGGTCAATCGCCTGACGCAGACGGAAACGGGTCAGGTCCGGCCCGAGGATTTCCATCGCGTCGAGCACCGACACCGAACTCGCTTGCCCGGTGATGGCCGCGAACATCAGCGGCATCGCGTCACGCAGTTTCAGCTCAAGGGATTCGACCACCGCCTGAATCGTCGCGGTGATGTTGTCCTTCTCCCACTGTCGCAGGCTTTCGAGCTTCCACAGGATCAACTGCATCAATTGGCGAACCTGATCGCCCGAGAGCTTTTTCGATTCGAACAGCTTGGCATCCGGATTGACGCCGCCGGCGAAGAAGAACCCGCCCAGCGGTGCAACCTGACTGAAGGTTTCAACACGGCCCTGGACGTGCGGCGCGATCTTCATCATGTATTCGGCGTTGAACGCCCACTTCTGCACGCGCGCGGCGAACTCTTCCACCGGCAGGTCACGCAACCACTGGCCGTTGAGCCACGACAGTTTCTCGATGTCGAAGATCGGTCCGCCGAGGGACACGCGCTTGAGGTCGAAGTTGTCGACCATTTCCTGCAGCGAGAACTTCTCGCGCTCGTCCGGCATCGACCAGCCCATGCGGCCCAGGTAGTTGAGCATCGCTTCCGGCATGAAGCCCATGCGCTCGTAGAACGTCACCGAGGTCGGATTCTTGCGCTTGGACAGCTTGCTCTTGTCCGGGTTACGCAGCAGCGGCATGTAGCACAACTCCGGTTGCTCCCAGCCGAAGTACTCGTACAGCAGAATCAGTTTCGGCGCCGATGGCAGCCACTCTTCGCCGCGCAATACGTGAGTGATGCCCATCAGGTGATCGTCGACTACGTTGGCAAGGAAGTACGTCGGCAGGCCGTCGGTCTTCATCAGCACTTGCATGTCCATGCGATCCCACGGGATCTCGACGTCGCCACGCAGCATGTCCGGCACCACGCAGACGCCTTCGCTCGGCACTTTCATGCGGATGACGTGGGGTTCGCCAGCGGCCAGGCGGGCCGCGACTTCTTCCTTGGACAGCAGCAGTGCGCGGCCGTCGTAGCGTGGGGTTTCGCCGCGAGCCATTTGCTCGGCGCGCATCTGATCCAGCTCTTCAGCGGTACAGAAGCACGGGAACGCATGCCCCATGTCGACCAGTTGCTGGCAGTATTTTTGGTAGATGTCGCCGCGTTCGCTCTGGCGATACGGACCGTGCGGACCGCCGACGTCCGGGCCTTCGCTCCAGTCGATACCCAGCCAGCGCAGGGCGTCGAAGATCTGCTGTTCGGACTCGCGGGTCGAACGCAACTGGTCGGTGTCTTCGATGCGCAGGATGAACTCACCGCCATGCTGCTTGGCAAAGCAGTAGTTGAACAATGCGATGTAAGCGGTACCTACGTGGGGGTCCCCGGTAGGCGATGGCGCGATGCGAGTGCGGACGGTGGTCATGGCATGTCTCGAAAAGAATGAAAAGCAAAGAACAATCAAGCCGCGAATGGTAACAGGCGACACCCGCCCCGCTCCAGCGGGCAGGGCATTTAAGCCAAGTTTGCGTCTGGAATGCTCGTAAGCCGCGGTGAATGGCCGAATATCAGCCGATGGCATTTACCGTTTATCGGCTTCGTGCCAGATTCGCCTCCTGATAACTTTCCTTACAATTCCTCGACTACAGTTTGCCCATGCCTGCCCAACTCAAGCGTCGCCTGCTGATTTTACTGCTGTTGGTCCTATTGATCGCCGGGGGCTTCTTCGCCCACTGGTTTTTCAAGGGGCGCTTTTATGAAAGCACCGATAACGCCTATGTCCAGGGCGAGATAACCCGCGTGTCGAGTCAGTTGAGCGCGCGCATCGATCAAGTGCTGGTGCAGGACAACCAGCATGTGGAAAAAGGCCAATTGCTGGTGCGCCTCGAAAGAGAAGACTTCCGCCTGGCCGTGGATCGGGCCAACGCCGCCCTCGCCACCCGCGAAGCCGAGCGACTGCAAGCCCAGAGCAAGCTGACTCAGCAGGCCAGCCTGATCGCCTCGAGCGATGCACAGGTGGCAGCCTCCCAGGCAACCCTGGGCCGCTCGCAGATCGACCTGTCCCGGGCGCAAACCCTGCGCAAACCCGGCTATGTCTCCGAAGAGCGTGTGACCACCCTTTCCGCCGACACCCACATCGCCCGCTCGCAAGTGGCCAAGGCACAGGCCGATGCACAAAGCCAGCGCCAGCAAGTCAACGCACTGACCGCCGAAATCAAACGCCTCGACGCTCAGATCGCCAACGCCCGCGCCGATCTCGCTCAGGCCGAACTCAATCTGACCCGCAGCGACATTCATGCCCCGATCAGTGGCCTGGTCGGCCAGCGCGCGGCGCGTAACGGCCAGATTGTGCAGGCCGGCGCTTATCTGCTGTCGATCGTCCCGGACGAAGACATCTGGGTGCAGGCCAACTTCAAGGAGACTCAGATCGGCCACATGCAGCCCGGACAAAAAGCCGAGCTGACCTTCGACGCCTACAGCGACACGCCGATCGAGGCGCGGGTCGACAGCCTGTTCGCCGCTTCCGGTGCGCAGTTCAGCCTGCTGCCGCCGGACAATGCCACCGGCAACTTCACCAAAGTCGTGCAACGGATCCCGGTGAAACTGACCTTCAAGGCCGATAATCCGCTGCACGGCAAGATCCGTCCGGGCATGTCCGTCACCGCTACCGTGAACATCAAAGACGCCCCGGACAATGGCCGGTGATTCACTGATCCGTCCGGTCGGCGAACCGACCCGGCGGGACTGGATCGCGGTGATGAGCGTGATGCTCGGCGCCTTTATGGCGGTGCTCGACATCCAGATCACCAACTCCTCGCTCAAGGATATTCAGGGCGCACTGTCGGCGACACTGGAAGAAGGTTCGTGGATTTCCACCTCGTATCTGGTCGCGGAAATCATCATGATCCCGCTGACCGCGTGGCTGGTGCAGTTGCTCTCGGCGCGGCGCCTGGCGGTGTGGGTGTCGCTGGGTTTTCTGGCGTCTTCGTTGTTGTGCTCGATGGCCTGGAGCCTGGAGAGCATGATCGTTTTTCGCGCCATGCAAGGCTTCACCGGTGGCGCGCTGATCCCGCTGGCCTTCACCCTGACGCTGATAAAGCTTCCCGAACACCATCGCGCCAAAGGCATGGCCATGTTCGCCATGACCGCCACTTTTGCACCGTCCATCGGCCCCACGCTCGGCGGCTGGCTCACGGAAAATTGGGGTTGGGAATACATCTTCTACATCAACATTCCGCCGGGGCTGATCATGATCGCCGGGCTGATGTACGGGCTGGAGAAGAAAGAAGCGCACTGGGAACTGCTGAAAAGCACCGACTACACCGGCATTCTCACCCTGGGCGTCGGCCTCGGTTGCTTGCAGGTATTTCTTGAAGAAGGCCATCGCAAGGACTGGCTCGAATCAAACCTGATCGTGACCCTGGGCAGCATCGCGCTGCTGAGTCTGATCACCTTCGTCATCGTGCAGATTTCCAAACCCAATCCGCTAATCAACCTGGGCATCCTGCGCAACCGCAACTTTGGCCTGTCGAGCATTTCCAGCCTTGGCATGGGTGTCGGACTGTATGGCTCGATCTATCTGCTGCCCTTGTATCTGGCGCAGATCCAGAATTACAACGCCCTGCAGATCGGCGAAGTGATCATGTGGATGGGCGTGCCACAGTTGTTTCTGATTCCGCTGGTGCCGAAGCTGATGAAGTTTGTCTCGCCGAAGTGGCTGTGCACGTTGGGTTTCGGACTGTTCGGCCTGGCGAGTTTTTCTTCGGGAGTGCTCAACCCGGACTTTGCCGGGCCGCAGTTCAATCAAATCCAGATCATTCGGGCGCTGGGCCAGCCGCTGATCATGGTGACCATTTCGCTGATCGCCACGGCTTATATCCTGCCGCAGGATGCCGGTTCTGCGTCGAGCCTGTTCAACATTCTGCGCAACCTCGGCGGCGCCATCGGCATTGCCTTGCTCGCGACGCTATTGGATGCGCGAACCAAGACCTACTTCGATTACTTGCGCGAAGCGGTGGTGCCGACCAATCCGCAAGTTGCCGAGCGGCTGGCATCGATGGCGGATCGGTTTGGCAGTGATACGGCGGCGCTGGGCAAGTTGAGTGAGATTGTCCATCAACAGGCAGCGATCATGGCCTATAACGATGCGTTTCATTTTGTCGGGATTGCGCTGGGGATCAGTATGCTGGCGATTTTACTGACCAAAAAATTGCCGCAAGGCCTAAAGGCTGGGGAGGCTCACTGATTGTCGGGGTGTCTGTAGCCCCCCCCCCCTTCGCGAGCAAGCCCACAGGACTTATGTGAACAACACAGATCCAGTGTGGGAGCGGGCTTGCTCGCGAAGGGGCCCTAAAACCACCCATCAAACAGCCAAAAGCCGCTCGCGCAGTTTGGCAATCTCATCACGCATCTGCGCCGCCGCTTCAAACTCCAGATCCCGCGCCAACTGATACATCTTCTCTTCCAGCGCACGAATACGTTTGGTGATCTCGCTTGGTGAACGCAATTGGGCTTCGTACTTGGCGTTCTCCTCGGCGGCCTTGGCCATGCCCTTGCGCTTCTTGCTGCGTGAGCCCGGCACGGTGGCGCCTTCCATGATGTCAGCAACATCCTTGAACACACCTTTCGGGGTGATACCGTTTTCCAGGTTGAACGCGATTTGCTTGTCGCGACGTCGCTCGGTTTCGCCAATCGCCCGCTCCATCGAACCGGTCATGCGATCGGCATAGAGAATCGCCCGGCCATTGAGGTTACGCGCGGCGCGGCCGATGGTCTGGATCAGCGAGCGCTCGGAACGCAGGAAGCCTTCCTTGTCGGCATCAAGAATCGCCACCAGCGACACTTCCGGCATGTCCAGGCCTTCACGCAGCAGGTTGATCCCGACCAGCACATCAAAAGTGCCGAGACGCAGATCGCGGATGATCTCGACCCGTTCGACCGTGTCGATATCCGAGTGCAGATAGCGCACGCGCACGCCGTGGTCGGCGAGGTAATCAGTAAGGTCTTCGGCCATGCGCTTGGTCAGCGTGGTCACCAGCACCCGCTCCTCGACCGCCACGCGCTTGGTGATTTCCGAGAGTAGATCATCGACCTGAGTAAGTGCCGGGCGCACCTCCACTTGCGGGTCGACCAACCCGGTCGGACGCACCACTTGCTCCACTACCCGCCCCGCATGTTCGGCTTCGTAGTTACCCGGCGTGGCCGAGACGAAAATCGTCTGCGGACTGACCCCTTCCCACTCGTCGAAACGCATTGGTCGGTTGTCCAGCGCTGATGGCAAACGGAAACCGTATTCCACCAGGGTCTCTTTACGCGAACGGTCGCCCTTATACATCGCGCCGACCTGCGGCACGCTGACGTGTGATTCATCGATCACCAGCAAGGCATCGGCCGGCAAGTAATCGTAGAGGGTCGGCGGCGCCGCACCCGCCGGACGCCCGGACAAATAGCGCGAATAGTTTTCGATGCCATTGCAGTAGCCCAACTCGAGGATCATCTCCAAATCGAAACGGGTACGCTGCTCCAGACGCTGAGCCTCCACCAATTTGTTGTTACTGCGCAGGTATTCCAGACGCTCCTGCAACTCAACTTTGATGTGCTCGATGGCGTCGAGCAAAGTCTCGCGCGGCGTTACATAGTGGCTCTTCGGGTAGAAGGTGAAGCGCGGCATCTTGCGGATGACTTCGCCGGTCAGCGGGTCGAACGCGCAAATGCTCTCGACCTCGTCGTCGAACAGTTCGATGCGGATCGCTTCCAGATCCGATTCCGCCGGGTAGATGTCGATCACGTCGCCGCGCACGCGGAAGGTCGCGCGGGCAAAATCCATGTCATTGCGAGTGTATTGCAGGTCAGCCAGACGCCGTAGCAGCGCGCGCTGATCGAGTTTGTCGCCGCGATCGACGTGCAGCACCATCTTCAAATAAGTTTCCGGGCTGCCCAGACCGTAGATGCACGACACCGTGGTGACGATGATCGCGTCCTTGCGCTCCAGCAGCGCTTTGGTCGCGGACAGCCGCATCTGCTCGATGTGGTCGTTGATCGACGCATCCTTCTCGATGAAGGTATCGGACGACGGCACATAGGCTTCGGGCTGGTAGTAGTCGTAGTACGAAACGAAGTATTCGACGGCGTTGTTCGGGAAGAACGCCTTGAACTCACCGTACAACTGCGCTGCGAGGGTTTTGTTCGGCGCCAGCACCAGCGTCGGGCGCTGTATCTGCGAGATGACATTGGCGATGCTGAAGGTCTTGCCCGAGCCGGTCACACCGAGCAGCGTCTGGTGCGCCAGCCCGGCTTCGATGCCCTCCACCAATTGGCGGATGGCTTCTGGCTGATCGCCGGCGGGCTCGAAGCGGGTGACTAGCTGGAATTCGGACATAAACACCTCTGGGATCGCGGCATTCCGAACAAAGCGGAGCACCACGGGGACGAGCGCAAACGACCGATGTCGCGCAAGAAAAAACCTGGATTTTGCTCAATGTGGTGGCGATTGCCTCACCTTTCAAGGCAAACGTCCTACATCGGGTAGAGACTCTGACACGACCATTAGACTAACGGTCGAGAAATAATCGGAAAAACTTACCTCAAAAGCCAATTCGCCTGTCGCCATTGCTCGGTGATGGCCTCTATACTAGCTCCCCGTTTGTGCACCGCTCTAGTGCATTCGGCTGGAGCGCGACACGTCCCTCCACTCTCCATTCAGAGCCGCCGTAATAATGAGCCTGTTCTCTGCTGTCGAAATGGCACCCCGCGATCCAATCCTGGGCCTCAACGAAGCATTCAACGCCGATACCCGAACCACCAAGGTCAACCTGGGCGTTGGTGTTTACTGCAACGAAGAGGGGCGAATTCCACTTCTGCGCGCCGTGATCGAAGCTGAAACCGTTCGCGCAGCTCAACACGCTTCGCGCGGTTACCTGCCGATCGATGGCATCGCTGCCTACGACCAGGCCGTGCAAAAGCTGCTGTTTGGCAACGACTCGCCGCTGATCGGCGCCGGTCGCATCATCACCACTCAAGCCGTCGGCGGGACTGGCGCACTGAAAATCGGTGCTGACTTCCTCAAGCAACTGCTGCCGAACGCTGTCGTGGCGATCAGTGACCCAAGCTGGGAAAACCACCGCGCGCTGTTCGAAACCGCCGGTTTTGCGGTGCAAAACTACCGTTACTACGACGCTGCCACCCACGATGTGAACCGTGCCGGCATGCTCGAAGACCTCAACGCCCTGCCGAACGGCTCTATCGTTGTGCTGCACGCTTGCTGCCACAACCCGACCGGTGTCGACCTGACTCCGGCGGACTGGAACAACGTGCTGGACGTGGTCAAAGCCAAAGGTCACGTGCCGTTCCTCGACATGGCTTACCAGGGTTTCGGTGACGGTATCGACGAAGACGCCGCTGCCGTGCGTCTGTTCGCTGAATCCGGTCTGACGTTCTTTGTGTCGAGCTCGTTCTCCAAGTCGTTCTCCCTGTACGGCGAGCGCGTTGGCGCCCTGTCGATCATCAGCGAGTCGAAAGAAGAAAGCGCGCGCGTGCTGTCGCAGGTCAAGCGCGTCATCCGCACCAACTACTCCAACCCGCCAACTCACGGTGCAAGCATCGTGGCTGCCGTGCTGAACAGCCCGCAGCTGCGCGCTCAGTGGGAAGCCGAACTGGCTGAAATGCGTCTGCGCATTCGCGGCATGCGTGAGCAAATGGTCGACCTGCTGGCGCAAAAAGCGCCACAGCGTGACTTCAGCTTCGTCGGTCGCCAACGCGGCATGTTCTCCTACTCCGGCCTGACCACCGAACAGGTTCACCGCCTGCGCAACGAGTTTGGCATCTACGCCCTGGACACTGGCCGCATCTGCGTGGCGGCATTGAACCAGAGCAACATCAAGGCTGTAACGGATGCGATTGTTCAGGTCATCTGATTTCGCAGCGTGATGAAAAACGGGAAGCCTTAGGGCTTCCCGTTTTTTATTGCCCCGGAATAATCCCGATACCCTCTAGACTGCACACAATTAAGTTTTGTGTATATCCGAGTTTTCTGAAGAGAACCCACATGAAAAACGACAACCTGCGCGCTGACCGTGACGATCTGGATGACTTCATTCCACGCCAGCCGGCCAAACGCGGCAATAACCTGGTACTGCAAGTCGCAGCCGGCGTATTCCTCGGTGGCCTGGCGCTATGGCTGGTGCAACTGGCGGCCACTGCGGCTTACACCACACTGATGCTCGGTACCCTGACTTTCGGCAGTTAAGCCAGTTCAGTCGCTCGCTGACTGGCAGCATCGTCATAGGCAACATACAGCGATTCGGCGATTTGGCTTTTGATCGCCTTGGTGCTTTCCAGGCCAAGAACAAAACCTTCAGCCTTACCACCGGCACGGTTCAACGCTTCAGCGTTGCTGGCCTGAGTGATCGCGTCGAAGAGTTTTTCGGCGTGTGGACCGACGCCTTTGGGCAGGCTGATTTGCGCAATGCTCATGCGAACACCTCACTTGTGCGGAATTTGAAACTCGAGTGATTCATGGCGCGTACCTTTTCGGCGAATGACCGGCAGCGCGTGATATCACTTCCGGGCGGCCATGGTAGACCTCCGGCGCTGTTCTGGTAACCGCCAATCGCGGATAAACCACCGTCCGTCCCGGTGAATCACTTATTTTGCTAATCGATGCTTGACTTCTCTTTTTGAATCAGTAACATACGCACCAATTCCGCAATAGCTCAGTTGGTAGAGCAAATGACTGTTAATCATTGGGTCCCTGGTTCGAGTCCAGGTTGTGGAGCCAAATAGCAAAGCCCCTGAATCGAAAGATTCAGGGGCTTTTTTGTGGCCGCTCGAAAATATCTTTTTCCCTTGAAACGAAAAGGCCGATCGGTCTCCAGATCGGCCTTATGCATTCAGTCAGCGGTCAGACATGCTCACTGCTTTTCGCCTGTACCTTCGGCGCACCTTGGCCATGGTCATGCTCCGCATCAGGCTCGATCACTGGCACTTCCTTGCCATCGCAGTCATGCAGTTTGCCGTCGCTGAAGTAATCGCCTTCACGCAGCGCCGCCAGATCACGATAGCGCAGGGTGCGCTCTTCCGCCGCCGCAAACACCGATTGCTGGTCCGAGTTGCCGGTGGTGAAGTGGTTGAACGCCAGGTTGAGCACGATCGCCATGATCGCCGACGAGCTGATGCCCGAGTGGAAAATGGTCGCGAACCAGCTCGGGAAGTGATCGTAGAAGTTCGGCGCGGCAATCGGAATCATGCCGAAACCGATTGAGGTGGCCACAATGATCAGATTGACGTTGTTGCGGTAATCCACCTTCGACAGGGTGCGAATACCGCTCGCCGCGACGGTGCCGAACAGCACGATACCTGCGCCGCCGAGCACCGATGTCGGTACTGCCGCAATCACCCGCCCCATGAACGGCAACAGGCCTAGGATCACCAGGAAGACACCGCCGGTGGCCACCACATAACGGCTTTTGATGCCTGTCACCGCCACCAGCCCGACGTTCTGGGCGAAGGCGCTTTGCGTGAAGGAGCCGAAGATCGGCGCAAACATGCTCGACAACATGTCCGCACGCAGACCATTGCCCAGACGCTTGGAGTCGACCTTGGTGCCGATGATCTCACCGACCGCGAGGATGTCTGCCGACGTCTCTACCAGCGTCACCATGACCACGATGCACATCGACAGGATCGCGGCGAAGTGGAACGTCGGCATACCGAAGTGGAATGGCGTCGGGAAGCCGAACATCGGGCCTTGAGTGACGCTGGAGAAGTCCGCCATGCCAAGCAATACCGCCAGTACCGTGCCGATCACCATGGCCAACAGGATCGACAGACGCGAGATCGTGGAGCTGCCCACCTTGCTCAACAGCAACACCAGCACCAGCGTAACCGCCGCCAGCCCGATGTTTTGCATGCTGCCGAAGTCCGGCGCGTGGCTGTTGCCGCCCATGGCCCAGCGTGCGGCCACCGGCATCAGCGTCAGGCCGATAGTGGTGATCACAATGCCGGTCACCAAGGGAGGAAAGAACTTGGTAATTCGCGAGAACACCGGAGTGATCAGCAGGCCGATCAAGGATGCGGCAATCACAGCGCCAAGCACCAACTGGAAGCCACCCTCCCCGCCACTGCTGACGATCGCGACCATGGTCGCAACGCCGGAGAACGACACACCTTGTACCAGCGGCAACTGACAGCCAAAGAACGGCAGACCCAGGGTTTGCAGCAGTGTTGCCAGCCCCCCCGCAAACAACGAAGCAGCGATCAGCAAACCAATGTCTGCCGGCGAAAGCCCGGCTGCCTGACCGATGATCAGTGGCACCGCAACGATACCGCCGTACATGGTCAGAACATGTTGCAGGCCGTAAGCCATATTCGCGCCGACCCCGAGATTTTCATCCTCGGGCCGTTGGTGTGAAACATGGGGCGTTTTCATGGTGGGGGGTCCCTGGTTTTTGTTATGCGCACACTGTATTCAATAGTCGTTACAAATGTCCATAGAGTTGTATACAACTTACCAGTCACATAATGGATAGGTAGCCACCCAACCTTCTATCCCGCTGCTCGCATCCCCCCACAAATCCGGCAACACATCCCCGTCTGACCTTGCGTCATCACCCACTAGGCTGAAGTGCTCATGGCGACCGACGGTGTGGTCGCGCCCTTTTTTATACATATAAAGTATGCATAATGAAGTCATTCGACATTCAGTACGACAAAAGCAAGAACGCGGCCAACAAACTCAAGCACAAAGGTGTCAGCCTCGCCGAGACCGAACCGGTCTTTCACGACGAATGCGCGCTGACGATTGAGGACAACGACCATGCAGAGCCACGCTGGATCACCCTGGGCCTCGACGGTAAGGGACGGTTGCTGGTCGTTGCGTACAGTTACCGCGAAGCCAATGTCATTCGAATTATTTCTGCGCGTGTCGCCACCCCAAGCGAGCGTCGCCAATATTCTTTAGAGGCTTGATCGATGAAAGACGAATTTGACTTCTCTCAAGGCAAACGCGGCGCCGTGGCGTCCACCAAGGGTAAAACCCGCATCACCATCATGCTCGACGACGCGGTCATCGAGGCCGCTCGCACCGTGGCGGAAAACGAGGGGTTTGGGTATCAGACGGTGATCAATAACACCCTGCGCCACGCCTTGCTCAATGGCACAGAGAGTCAGGGCCCGGCCGAGTCAGGCCACTGCGGGCAGTTCAAGAAAGGTATTACTGCCGCCGACCTCAAGAGTCTTGAGAAAAAGCTGTCGGCGGCCGTCGGGGAGATACGCCGGGTACTGGAGCCAGAGGCGAAGCCCTAGGCTTCAGGCGGGGACAATCATCCGCCCCAGCGCGTGGCTCAGGCGCGGTTGTTGAGGCAGGCGAAGATCGAATTCCTGCTGCAACAACTCGATCAACTCATCAACATCCGTCACCTCCCGCCGTTCACTGGCGGAGCCCATGCGATGGATCGCGAAACTACCGTTGTTCAGCGTCTTGCGCCAGCCGTTACCCGTGCGCGCGACCATAAGGCGTTGGCAGAACGGCGATTCCGGGTGGGTCGAGACGTACCAGTTGCCTATGGTGTAATCGATGTCTTCCTGGCGTTGCAGGTCAAACAGGTACATGGGGCGCCATTCACCTGCAACGTTGGCGCGCAGCATGTAGCCATCGGCACGGTTTTCGATGCGATACGGTTCGTGTGGCGTGGTTTGTTCGGCCTCTGTGTCGAGCATCAACGGTGCAGTTGGCACCATGCCACCGAAGCCGACATCGGTGATGTAGCGCACGCCATCCAACGTCACCAGACTCAGACGGTGCGTACGTGCGGTCCAAGTACCTTCAGGCTGATTCATCACCACTCGCCCACTGATGGCCCGGGCATCGAAGCCCAATTCAAGCAACAGGGCAAAAAACAGGTGATTGAGTTCGTAGCAGTAACCGCCACGGCCATCGTGCAGGACTTTCTGCTCTACAGAGGCAAGGTCGATCAACACCGGTTCACCGCCGATCGTCGACAGGTTCTCGAAGACAAACGCGCCCGTGTGGCGCAACTGCAATTGGCGCAGGGTCTCCAGCGTCGGCGCGGGTGGAGCATCGAAGCCGAGACGTCGCAGGTAGCGTTTCAGATTTGTCAGGCGTGGTTCGCTCATTGCCCAGTCCTTTTGCATATGGCTGCGGATAGCTCCGCCGATGGCTGACTAAAATAACCCCAAAAGATGCCGAGGCAATCCTTGAGACACAAATACCGCAGGCAATCGCACCAGTGCCAAGCCACTCAGGCGCGATTACGCAACCATTGCAAAAAGCCTTTTTTCGGCACGATGACCGGCGCGTCCTCGGTCAGGGATTGCGCTTTGTACAGACGGTAATCGAGCAAGGTTTGCATCGCGTCGCTGATGTCGTGGCGGGCATCCAGGCACGGTTTCAGGTAAGTCTTCTCGATGCGGTACAACGCGCAAAAGGTCTTGGCGGTAAACGTGGCGGGCACCGACGAATCGGAAAGAATGCCGGCCTCGCCGATCACTTCGCCCGGCCCCATGCGTGCGGACTCGAACGGTGCGCCATGGCGGGTCAGCGCCACAGTGACCACGCCGGATTCAATGATGTACAGGTGATCGCTGACCTCCCCGGCGCCCAGAATCTGCTCGCCGGCGCGGAAGGATTGCAGGGTCATGTTCTGGCTGAAGGTGTCTTTCTCTTCCTGACGCAACGTCGAGAAAATCGGTGAGCTGTCGAGCAACGCCCGCGGCCGCGAGAGATTGCCCGGCACGACAGGCTCGGCCCTCGACAGCAGATTGACCCCGGATGCCTGCAAGTGCCGATACGCCAGGTCGAACAGTTGATTGCGCACCACACGTTTCTCGCCCATCGACGCGACGAAACCATTGATTTCGTACTCTGCCCCATCGCTGCCAGCGTTTTTGAGCGCCACACTCGGCGCTGGGGTGTCCAGAAGCTGACGACAGCCCTGCATCGCGCGCTCCAGCGCATCGATCACCGTGCTCGGTCGCGCGTGCGGGCTGACTTGCACACTGACGGCCACGCCGAACATGTTGCTCGGCCGGCTGAAGTTGATGATCTTGGCCTTGGCCGCCAGCGAGTTGGGAATCACCGCCATGTTGCCCTGGCTGGTTTGCAGGCGGGTGGCGCGCCAGTCGATGTCGGTGACCCGACCTTCGGTGCCGTCGATGGAGATCCAGTCATCGAGTTGATACGGCTTGGTGGTGTTGAGGACGATCCCGGAAAACACATCGCTCAACGTGCTCTGCAAGGCCAGACCGACGATGATTGCCAAAGCGCCAGACGTCGCCAGCACACCTTTGACCGGCAGATCCAGCACGTAGGCCAACGCCGCAATGATCGCGATCAGAAAGATCACGGCACCCAACAAGTCCTGTAGCAAACGCCCGGTGTGCCCGACCCTCTGCATCATCACCGCGCCGATCAACACCGTCAGGGTGCGTGCGCCGAACAGCCACCAGGCAATCTGCAACCCGGTCGCCGACAAGTGCAGCGGCACATTGTCCGCCCAGGGTGCAGGCTCCAGCGGGTTGAGACCTTCGTTGAAGAGCAGCGCACTGAACACACTGAAAATCAGCACCCGCACCAGCAATTTCCACTCACTGCCACGGGCGCTGATCAGACGCCACAGCCCGAGGTCGAGCAGGATCAGGATCAACGCGCAAAACAAAGGGTGTTCGGTCAGCAGAGACAGCATCAAACAACTCCGACGGGGGGCCAATCGCGAGAAGATCGCACAGATTGGGGACAGTGTAGGAGTCATTGACTTCAGAAAATGAGCACGACTTCACTGACAACAAGAAAACCTGTGGGAACAAGCTTGCTCCCACAAAGTTTTTGGCGATTAAGGCGTCAAGCGTGCATTCGACCAAACCGTCCGGACTGGAAATCGGCAAAGGCCTGATGAATTTCCTGCTCGGTGTTCATCACGAACGGGCCATGGCCGACGATCGGTTCGTCGATCGGCTCGCCGCTGAGCAGCAACACCACCGCGTCCTGGCTGGCTTCGAGGGTCAGTTGATGGCCGTGGCGCTCGAACAGCACCAACTGCCCTTCGCACGCAGTTTGCAGACCGTTGACCTGCACCGAACCTTTCAACACCACCAATGCGGTGTTACGGCCCTCGTGCAGATCGAGCGTCAGCAACTTGCCGGCGTTCAGACGCAAGTCCCACACATCGATTGGCGTGAAGGTGCGCGACGGGCCTTGATGGCCTTCGAACTCACCGGCGATCAGGCGCAGGCTGCCGGCGTTGTCCTTGAGCGCGATGTTCGGGATCTCGCTATCGAGAATCGTCTGGTAACCCGGCGCGGCCATTTTGTCTTTGGCCGGCAGGTTGACCCACAACTGGACCATCTCCAGATTGCCGCCGGTTTTGGCGAAATTCTCGGAGTGGAATTCCTCATGCAAAATCCCGGAAGCAGCCGTCATCCATTGCACATCGCCGGGGCCGATGGTGCCGCCGCTGCCGGTTGAGTCGCGGTGCTGCACTTCGCCGTCGTAAACAATGGTCACGGTTTCAAAACCGCGATGAGGATGCTGGCCGACGCCGCGTCGCTCGGTGGTCGGAGTGAATTCGGCGGGACCGGCATGATCGAGCAGCAGGAACGGGCTGATGTGTTTGCCCATGCTGTCGTAGGAAAACAGTGTACGAACCGGAAAACCATCGCCGACCCAATGGCCCCGAGGGCTGGTGTAGATACCGATGATGTTTTTCATGGAGGGCTCCAATAGGGTGAGTGAGGCGATGGATTAAGCTTAAATTCATGACCATTAATGCACTAGACGGCAAAAATCGGCCTCAGCGTTCTACCTCCTGAACGATGCGCTGGCGAAAGGCCCAGACAACACAAACATCCGAAAAGATTCATGACCTGAGGTCAAAGGTGCTTTGTCCCACCAACGGTTTTTCTCATGGATGCAGGCGCGGATACTCCTGTCCATTCCCACTGCAACCCTGGAGTCCTTCATGTCTGTTCCCGCTTTCGGTCTTGGTACGTTTCGCCTGCAAGGCCAGGTGGTCATTGATTCGGTGAGTACCGCACTTGAGCTCGGCTACCGGGTGATTGACACCGCGCAGATCTATGAAAACGAAGCCGACGTCGGCCAAGCCATCGCTGCCAGCGGCATCGCCCGCGAAGACCTGTTCATCACCAGCAAGATCTGGGTCGCCAACTTTGCCAAGGATCGCTTGATCGACAGCCTCAAGGAAAGCCTGCAAAAACTGCAGACCGATTACCTCGACCTGACGCTGATCCACTGGCCTTCGCCGGATGGTCAAGTACCGGTCGAGGCGTTCATGGGCGCCCTGCTTGAAGCCAAGCGTCAGGGCCTGACCCGGCAGATCGGCGTTTCCAACTTCACCATCGACCTGATGAAACAAGCGATTGCTACCGTCGGCGCCGAGCACATCGCAACCAACCAGATCGAGCTGCATCCCTACCTGCAAAACCGCACAGTGGCCGCGTTCGCCAACAGCCAGGGCATCCAGATCACGTCGTACATGACCCTGGCTTACGGTGAAGTGCTCAAGGATCCCGTGATTGAACAAATTGCCGAACGCCTGCACGCCACCCCGGCGCAAGTCACGCTAGCCTGGGCCATGCAATCGGGGTATGCGGTGATCCCGTCATCGACCAAACGCACCAACCTGCAAAGCAACCTCGGCGCAGCCACACTGACCTTGAGCGACGCCGACATGGCGCAAATCGCCACGCTGGATCGCGGCCATCGCCTGACCAGCCCCAAAGGCCTTGCGCCCGACTGGGATTAACCGGCTCAGGCCTGAAGACGTTGCGCGAGGCCGTGCATGGCCGCGCGCAACGCATTGATCGCCACGATGATGACGACGGCTTCGGCCTCTCGACAAGCCAGCTCAAGATCAGCGCACGCCGACACCACCCGCTCCGCGCCCACCATCTGTGCTCCGCCCTTGATGTGATGGGCCAGCTCGCGCAGCCCAGCGTGGTCGTCCTCGGCGTTCAAATCGTCAAGTCGTTGCAGATCGTGATGCAGACTGTTCAACACTTCTTCACGCAGGCGCTCGATCAACGCGAGATCATCGCCGGCCATTTGCTCCAGTGTGCTCAAGTCGATTTCTGTCAGGGCAATATGCTCGGTCGAATCGACATCGCTCGCGCATTGGCTCGCGCCATTCAGGGCCTGCTGCAGATCGTGCAAACGGATCGGTTTGAACAGACATTCGTCCATGCCGGCTTCAAGACAGCGAACCTTCTCCTCGACCTGCGCGTTGGCGGTGAAACCCAGAATCAGGCAAGGTGCACGGCCGCTCGCGGCTTCTTCGTCACGGATTGATCGTGCCAGTTCATAGCCGTTGCGCCGGGGCATGTTGCAGTCGGTGATCACCACATCGAACGGCTGTGCCCGCCAACACTCCAGTGCTTGATGGCCGTCCTCGGTATCGACCGTGACATGCCCCAGCTCACTCAACTGCCAGCCTAGTAACAATCGGTTCACCGGATGATCGTCCACCACTAGAACGCTCAGGGCGTGTTCCGGCGCGCCCAGGGTTTGAGCGGTCGCCGGGTTCTGCGCGAGCGCGGTCAGCAGCGGCAACTCGAGACTGACTTCAACTTGCGTTCCGTGGCCGGGTTCGCTGTCTAGCCGTAACGCGCCGCCCATCATTTCGCAGAGGCTACGACTGATCACCAGGCCCAGCCCGGAACCGCTGCGCACCGATTGCGCGTTATTGCTGGCCTGAACGAACGGGCTGAACAGCCGTTGCCGATCCTGCGCGCTGATACCGATCCCGCTGTCTTCGATGACCACTCTCACTGCCAGTCGCTCGGCCGATGTTGCTGTCACCGCAAGCCACAAACGCACCTCGCCCTCCTCGGTGAATTTGATCGCGTTGCTCAGCAGATTCGACAGCACTTGCTTGAAGCGCGTCGGGTCAATCAACACATCGACGTCACTGCCGGCATCAAGCTCGATCTGCCACAGCAAGCGCTTCTGCCGCGCCAGCCCTTCAAAAACCCGGCATACCGACACCACCAGTTCACGCAGATTGGCCCGTTCGGGGGCCAGGGACAAATGCCCGTTTTCAATACGTGCAATGTCGAGAATGTCGCCGATCAGGGCCAGCAATTGTTGCCCGGCGTTGGAGGCCACCTGAATCGCCAAGCGATCAGTCACGCCTTCATCGGCCCTTTTCAGCGCCAGTTCGAGCATGCCGATCAACGCATTCATCGGTGTGCGGATCTCGTGGCTCATGGTCGCCAGAAAAGTGGTCTTGGCCCGATTGGCGTCGTCCGCAACGTCCTTGGCTTCCTGCAATTGCTGCAACCATTGCTGACGCTGGCGGATTTGCCTGCGCTGAAGACCGATCCAGACCAATGCCAGCAACAGCAGGCTCGCCGCAGCGACAAATCCCAGGACAATCATGCGGCGATGACGCAGCCAATAGCTATCCTCCACCACCACATCATGCCCCCAGCGCTCGACCAGTTCGTCCACCTGCTGCGGGGCGATGCTCAGCAGTGCCTTGTTCAGGATCGAATGCAGTATTGGCGCCTGCGGCGAAGTGGCCAGCGCGATACGGGCGGGTTGATCACCCACGGTACCGGTAATGCGCAGACGCGAGCGGTACTGGCGGGCAATCAGATAACGCGCCACCAGCAACGAGCTGACCGTCGCGTCCACTTGGCCTTTGGCGATCAGCGCCATACCTTCGGCGGGACTTTTGACTTCGACCAGGTGAATGGCGGGTACGCGTCCCAGCAGATAAGCGCGCAATGGGTGACCACGATAAATCGCCAGGCGCTTCCCCGCCAAATCGTCGAGATCGCGAGGGCTCTGCGCTGTGGCCGCACTGACCAGCACAAAGGGATTGTTCAGATAGGCCCGGGTGAACTGCAGTTCGGTTTCACGCTCGCTGCTGGGTGTCACCACGGGCAACACGTCAAGCGCCTCCATCTTCAGTTGCTCGATCTGACGGTCCAGCGAGCCCCCGCGCACGATCTCGAAATGCAGCCCGCTACGCTGGCTGATCAAGTTCAGCAATTGCGCCGAAAGCCCACTGAAACGGCCGTTTGCATCAAAGAACGTCAGCGGGGCGAAATCTTCGATGCCGCCGACTCGCACCACAGGGTGTTGGCCCAGCCATTGCTGCTCTGCGGTACTGAGTTGCACCTGCGTCTGTTCGGCCATCTCGGCGAGACCCGCGCTCCAACGCTGTTCTATGCGCAGACGATGCTCCATGGGAATGCTCGCCAACGCCTTGTCGACGAGGCGTCTGAGGCGCACATCGGTTCGCAACAGCGCAAAGCCGAACGGATTGGCATCGAGCCCCGACGGCCCAGCCAATTGCAAGTCGTTGCGATAATTGGTGTTGATCAAGTAGTTGGCACTGATGAAGTCGCCCAGATAAACGTCATCTGCGCCAAACGCCACTGCACCGAGGGCATCCATCGCCGAAGGGTAGCGCTGCACGAGCGCTTCGGGATAAAACGCCTGCACGTTCGCCAGCGGCAGATAGTCTTCGACCATGGCGACACGCTTGCCGGCCAGGTTCACCGGCAAGGTTTCACCGAGCCGGGTCACCAGCATCGGCTGGTCGTCAGCATAGGCCCGAGACAGAATGATTTTCGGGTCAGCGACCTCAAAACTGTTGGAGGTGCCCAACAGATCGACATCACCGCGTTTGAGCGCATCCATCACAGCATTGCGGTTGGCATAGCGCCGGACCTCGATGCCGATGCCGAGCAGTTGCGCCAGCAGATCGGCGTAATCGGCCGTGAGTCCTTCCAGCTCATGTTGATTGCGGGTTATCTCGAACGGCGGATAATCAGGCCCGGAAACGCCCATGCGCAACACCGCGTGCTGACGCAGCCATTGCCGATCCTGCTCGTCCAGAGGAAGCTGGACCCTTTCCAGAGCGGTGCGGGTCAGCACCTCCAGCAACTGTGGCGGTTCACTCGCCCAACTGGTGGCCACAAGGCTCAGCCACAACCAGAAAATCCGTAATACCGGCCTCATGACCGGGCGCTCAGAGCAAATGATTGCGCTTGGCGAAATCGCGCAAGTGCACCGCCGAGCTGACCCCGAGCTTCTTCATCAGGCGGGTTTTGTAGGTACTGACGGTCTTGTGACTCAGGTGCATGTCCTCGGCAATCGTCTTGTTGGCTCTGCCCTGCCCCAGTTGTACAAAAATGCTCAACTCCCGGTCGGAGAGTTGATCGACCATCTGCTTTTCCGTGGTTTGCACGGCGTTCAGTGCGCTGACATTGTCCGGCAGGGCGGAAAAATAGGTGTAGCCCGACATCACCGCCTGAATGGCTTTATGCAATTGTTGCAACTGGTTGGTCTTGGTCACGTAGGCCATCGCCCCCGCACGCAGACAACGCTCCTGGTAAAACAAGGGATCGTGGGAACTGAAGACCAGAATTCGGCAGTCAAGGTCGCTGGCCTTGATTCGCGCCAGTACATCCAACCCGTCAAGCACCGGCAAACGCAGGTCTAGCACGACCAGTCGGGGTTTGTGCTCACGGATCAATGGCAGCACCTCGTTGCCACTGGACGCCTCGTAGATCTGCTTGAAGCCCTCGGTTTGCAGCACGATTCGGATGGCGGCGCGCACCACCGGATGATCGTCGACGATCAGCGCTGACTTCATAACCACTCCCAGTGCAAAATCTGGCGATAGGACCACCGGCATGGGCTGATCCAGACTCAGTGGTTGCGCAGCGCGCTGTTGCACGGAACGGAAAGCGAATCACCTGTCAGACCTGACAGTTGCGGCAAACATCTTTTTATGCGTGGGCTCGACTTCGCACAAACTGATCCTGGTTCCAGGCTGACGATTGATGCTCGGCGAATGCCTCGACCCGCGACATCAAGTGCTTGATCGCTTGTGCATTGGGTAACGCCGCGTGACTGACCTGGACATTTTCCTGGGCGAACCCCGAAGCCAACTGCAGCGGCGCCGAAGGATCGTTGTATATCAACGCGTGACGGACCTGCGGGTTCTCCAGCAAAAAACCCGGCAGGTCCAGTGAGCCGGCCGTCAGCTCGGCATTGATGACGACCACGTCAAACGGTTCACAGCCGTACTCCACAAGGGTCAGCAACTCGACAAGGCTCTGCACAGGGGCAACACGGTAGTAATCGAGGCCATTGAACAGACGTTCGACGTTCATCCGGTGAAAATGCTGCGAGTCGGCGATCAGGATGCGCAGGGTTTTATTGATCATGCTTGATCTCCTGGTGGTGACGGTTTCTGAAGGCGGCAAGCCTACGCAAGCCCTGAGACGCTATCTATAAGAATTTTCCTAAAAAACCGCTCATTTTTCCGAGCTCTGCACCACGCTGCGCTGTTGCAGCCACCTCAACAAATCGGCCCCTGCCATCGGCCGTGCGTACCAGTAGCCCTGACCTTGCGCGCAACCGAGTGCCAGCAGTTCACGGCGCTGCACATCGGTCTCGATGCCCTCGATCACCACTGTCATGCCCAGGGTTTCGCCCAGCGCCAGCGTGCTGCTGATCGCCGCCCGGCAACGTGGCTCGTGCTCAAGGTTACGAATGAAATCAGCGTCGAGCTTGATCTCGTTGAAGGGCAACTGACACAAGCGTTGCAGTGAGGAGAATCCGGCACCGAAGTCATCAATGGACAAGCGACAACCCATCATTCGTAAGCGCACCAGGCTTTCCAGGCTGGTGGCCGGTGCTTCCAGCAGGCCGCTTTCGGTCAGTTCGAAGGTCAGATTTGAACCGGGAGCCGCGTGACTGGCCAGTATGTTCCGGATGGTTGCCGTCAAATCGCTGCTGGCGAGTTGAGAAGCCTGCAGATTGAACGCCATGTTCAACACAAAGCCTTGCGCCCTCGCGCTGCACTGCAACGTCAACGCCTCATTTATTTGGCAAAACAACAACTCGTCGAGCAAGCCGCAGCGCTCCAGCACAGGCATGAAAACCGCCGGCGAAATGATCCCCTGCGTCGGATGCTGCCAGCGGCACAGGACTTCGACACCACTGACTTCTCCGGTCAGCAGATTGAATTTGGGTTGATACCAGGCTTGTAACTGCCGCTCAGCCAAGGCCTCGCGGACCGCGTCTTCGTTGGCCAGCGTGTTGGCGCTGATCGGTGGCTGCTGACTGACCGGCCTGACGAGGGCCTTTCTCAACAAATCCTCCAACACCTGCACATGCAATGGTTTGCCCACATCGCCCAACAACTCGAGTCCAAGCAACGTCACCATTTGATGCACCGCCCGACGCAGATCCGCCGACAACGAGCTGCTGATGATGACCGACTTGACCTGCCCCGACGCGCCCACCCGCTGCAAAAACTCGAGGCCGTCCATGCCCTCCATTTGTAAGTCGCACAGGGCAACATCCACCGGCCCGACGGTTTCCAGCACCGCCAGGGCCTGGGCGCCGTCACTGGCCTCGAACACCTCTCGGCATCCCAGCGATTGGAGCATGCTCACCGCTACGGAACGCTGGAAGGTGTGATCTTCTAGAACCAGGACACGGAGCGGCAAAGTGGGCATGGCGATCGACTCATCTGTTGAGGGGCAACACAATTTTGTGGAATCAGAGGCCTGAATACTCTAAGAAAGATCCCAAAATGCGTAGGAAATTTCCTAAGCACCAAGAGACATCAGCACGGCGTCCAGGGACTGCCGGTCAGGCGTCTGTATGAGGCTCAATTGACGTCGCTGGCTGGCATGGATCATCTCAGCCCTTAACTGACCCCGACGTGCGTCATAGATCACACCGTGGCGAATCTGCGGGTTGCTGAGGAAGAATCGCACCGGATCAATCCCCGTAGCCGCTAACAGTTCGCCATTGATGATCATCAGTTCAAAGCCTTCGAAAGGATCGTGCGAGTAATGAGTCAAGCCCAGCAACTCCCGAAAGGACTGCGCGGGAGTCAGCCTGCGGCAACCCAGCTCCTTGAGAGACTTCTCGATTCTGCTACGCAGATAAGGCTGATCTTCGACGATCAGGATTCGCCAACATTTGTAGGGCATGTGATTTCAACAATGGCGTGAAGGTAGATCACGCTAATCAAAAGGCTCGACGATCTATGTAAGAAAGTTCTGAAAATCGCCCAAGACGCATACGAATTCCCTTAATAAAGACGCGCCGGGACTACCCGGCGCTGCCTTTTTTCTTACCAGAGATAGCGATAACCCAAGCTGACACCGAACGGTTGTTCGATACCGTTGCCCTTGGCGTACTCGGCATCCAGAGAAATCTTGCTTTTCTCCGTGACTTGCAACACGCCACCGAACCCGACTTCCACACGGCTACCCGGCAATTTCGCATCGAATTTATTGCCGTTGACGGTGACCTTGCTGCTGCCCGCGTGCTCGGTAATGAAGGATGCTTTGACGTATGGCTGGGCCTTCATACCGTTACTCAGTTCCAGACTGCGACCAAAGAGCGAACCGACACGACTTTGCAGCGAATTCAGATTATCGGTCTTGACCCGCAGACCGTTGCTGGCGGTATAGCTCGCGCCCTGAGTCTGAGTGGCCGTGATTTCCACCTGCGGCTCAACGAACCAGCCATCTTTGAGCGCGATGCGTTTGCCGATCTCGATGTCGGCACCCACACCATTGGTGCTGTAGGAACCTTTTACCGAATTACCCAGATTGCTCGGGGTTTTGATGTCGTTATCGAAGCGGCTGTACTTCAACACGCTGTCCACATAGACGCCGTTGTCGTTCAAATAGGTGGCATAGAGGCCGAACATGCGGCTATCGATCTCACCCGAGGCGCCCTCGCCGAAGTTCAGGTCCGAACGGGCCGTGCCGACCATGGCACCGACATAGACTTTGCCGCTGTCGACCGCGAATGCCTTGTCGGCACCGATTTCCAGACCACTAACGTCCTGGGTGTAAGCACGGCTGGAGTTCTCGCTGACATCGAAGCGCTTACCGATGGCACGCGTCCAGATACCACCGTCGTCCTGCCCCATGCGCAATTCACCCAGACGTTTGACCAGCGCATTCATTTGCGCACTCCACAGACTGGCGCCAGCCGTGTGCGCGGCGATGGCGGCGTTAGTGCCCTTTGAGAGGTTTTCCGGCCGTGGGTTGACCGGCGTCGGCGGCGTCACCGGATCCAGTGGTTTTGCTGGATCGACAGGCGTCACTGGATTGACAGGTGTTACCGGGGCGACAGGCTGTTCTGGATCGGCAGGCGTGACCGGAACGACGGGATCGCTGCTGCCACTGGCCAGCACCCAGTCATCACCCTGTTGCTGCAAGGTGTAGCGGAACGCGCCGGCATCGACATGGCCACCGTAGAGTCCAAATTTCGCACTGCCGCCCTGGGTATCGACCAGCACCAGACGCCCGTCAATAGCCGCGGGTTCATGACCGGAGTCGCCCACGATCAACGTATGATCGCCACTCGCCAGGCCAGCCCCCTGCACCACCAGCAAATCACTTTGCTGATTGGCGATATCGGTGTTCATCAGGATGTTGCCGCTGCCGGACAATGCATTGACAGTGAATGTCTTGAAGCTGCCATCCGTACTTGGCACAAAGGCAACACTGCCGCCATTGAGCGTCAGGGAGTCAACGGTTTTCACGCCGTTCTCCATGACATTAACGGTACCGCCTGCGTCCGCGACCAGCCCGTTGGCCTGCGCGCCCTTGTACAGATTGATTCGCCCGCCATTGCTCACGGTGCTGTTGTTGACCGTGGCGGTGTCATAGACACTCTGCAAGCCACCGTCGATGCGTGTACCGGTTGCCACCGTGCCGCCGAACATGCCTATTTGCAGACTCTGCTCCCCACCGCTGTTGATCAGGGTGTCTCGCGCCACGCCCTTATTGGTCAACACCTGCAGCCCGCCACTATTGATGACGGTGTCAGTTGCAGTGCCCCCGACAGTCAGAGTCTGAACGCCATTCTGATTGATCACGGTACGGTTGGCCCGCCCTGTCGTGGTTTGCACCGTCTGTGCGCCACCGTTCAGAATAGTGTCGTTGGCCACACCGGAGATGCCCACCACCTGTGAGCCGCCGGCGTTAACGATGCTGCGGTTGGCAATGCCACTCTGAACGTTCTGGACGCCGTTGACAGTGGCGTCATTCGACACGCCGTTCTGAAAAACCGTCTGACTCCCGGTGACTGCGATCAACGTGTTGTTGGCCGTACCGTTGGTGCCAATATTCTGCGTGCCACCGACCACGGTTTCACCATCGACTACCGCGCCGTTGTTGACGGTTGAAGTGAACGCGTTCGCCTGTACCGGCAGCAACAGGAAGATAGCCAGCGCAAGGGGCGAAAGCGTCAGTGCAGGGTTCTGTTTGGAGTTGATCGTCTTCATGTTCAGTACCTCGTTCTTACTGCCGGGTCGACAGTGGAAATGCCAATGGCATAGGGGCTGAGCAGCGACTGATGGAAGGCCGGCGGCTCAGTTGAGGTCTGTAATTTAGAGATCGAAGAGAACTTGCTGAGTAGGAAATTTCCCTACATTTGTAGGAAATTTCCGAAGCAAATGAGCGGTATCACAAGCATTCGTCTAGCGTAAGTACAACACTTGCAGCAAACCCGCTCTCCTCACGAGAGAGCGGGTATCCGGCTTTACGGGTGCAATCAGTGGCGCGCGCCCACCACCTCTGCTCCATTGGACAGAATCACTTCGACCCGCCGATTGTGCTGGCGTCCTGCCGCGCTGCCGTTATCGGCCACCGGGAATTCCTCGCCAAAGCCCTGAGTCACGATACGCCGACGATCCACCCCCAATTGCGACAACGCACTGGCGACAGAAGACGCGCGGCGCTCGGACAACACCTGATTGGCGGCCTCGTTGCCGACGTTGTCGGTGAAGCCCTCCACCCGCACTTTGCGCTCCGGGTTACTGGCCAGGAAGTCGGCTAGGTGCTGGAACTGACGCTGGCTGCCGTACTTCAAATCAGCCTTGCCGGTGTCGAACAGCACGTCACCGAAGGTCACCACCTCACCCCGATCCGTCTTCTTGGCTTTCAGTGCTTGCAGGGCCTTGAGCTGCTGGGTACGGACATCGAGCTGCACCTGAGTGCGTTCGGCGTCGATTTTCTTTAGGCCGGCCTCCGCTTGGCGACCGACAATGGTCTGCTCGGCCGCAGCAATTTTCTGGCTGGCCAGATAAGCCAACTGATCAACATCTGGGGCCTTGCGATCCTTGAGGGAAGCCTGATCGGCCTTGTTCAGCGCAGTGAACGCGTCCTTGGTTTCGATCGCCGCGAGCGTGTTTGACTCGGCTTTTTGTTGCAGCGCGGCGAATTGCGCACGGGCTTGCAGCAATTGCGGGTTTTCCGGCGGTGTGGCGCAACCGGCGAGCATCAGGGCAAACAGGGAAACGGCTGGCAGTAATTTGAAAGTCTGCATGGGGCTTTTCCTTATTGAGCACTGGCAGGCGGATTGAAACCGGTAACCGGGTCTTGCAGCATTTCCTGCTTGAGCACCTGGATGCCGCTGCGGGCGTCTGTCAATTGCTTCTGCCACTTCACAGCTCGCGCCTTGCGTTCGGCCAGGTTGGCGTCAGCTTCGATCTGCTCGGCCAGCACTTTGGCTTGCGGGTAATTTTTCTCGCCCAGGGCGCGCTCCATCAGGAACATCTTGTCCTGCGCCGCCTTCATTTCCAGTGGGGCATATTGGGTCGCATCTGCCGAAACGGCACGATTGACCGCCTCTTTGGACAGCGAAATCTGTTGCTCCGGAATCGGTGCGCTGGCACAGGCACTCAAAGCTGCCGCTACAACCAGCACGCTGACCGACAGTCGCGCACGGGAAGACAGATGTTGAAGGTTCATCAACTGCTCCAAACAATAAAAGTGGGATGACACGCAGCGCGAAGGGGAGTCGGCGTTACCGAGAATCAGTGCCCCTGCTCGTTGCGTACGGCGCTTCGACAGGGGCCGTCAGCGTTGCGCTGATGGCCCCTGTTGATCGCCCGTTGTCTGAATCAGCCTTACGCTGAGTCCACTGCACGTTAACGAGGGAGGGTCATTGGCGAATGTAGGAAAATTCGCAAATATCGACGTTCAAAACGAAAAAGATCCAGCGAACCGCGATCAGTTCGCCAGGTAGGTTTCCAATTGCGCGGCGAGGTGTTCCATGGCTTGCTGCAGGGCGTCCACCGCCTCGGTCAACACCGCCGAATCCAGACCTTCGCTGGCGGTTTCCAAAGCCTCACAGGCCTGAATCAGCGACTGCGCCTTGATGATCCGCGCGCCACCCTTGACCCGGTGTGCAAGGTCAGCCAACCCTGGCAAATCATGCTGCGTGAACAGTCGCATGAGTTTGGCCATGTCGTCGTCATTACTGGTGGCCAGATCCGTCAGCAGGCTCTTGATTGACGCCCGGTCACCGCGGGTCAGTTGCTCAAGACTGCTCACGTCAAAATCAATGCCACCCTCCGCGTTGCCGGTATCCTCTTCTTCGGTTACAGGTCGGACATGAGGCGTTATCGAAGCCAATCGCGCGTTCAGATCCTTGAGGCTGATGGGCTTGAACAGGCAATCGTCCATGCCCGCCTCTGCACAACGCAACTTCTCCTCGGCCTGTGCATTGGCGGTGAAGCCCAGCACCAGGCTGCGTGGCAACGCTCGTGCGGTTTCTTCGTCGCGTATCGCCCGCGCCAGCTCGTAGCCGTTCATGATCGGCATGTTGCAATCGGTGATGACCACATCAAAAGACTCATTGCGCCACGCCCGCAAACCATGGGCGCCGTCCTCAGCGTCCGTGACCCGGTGCCCCAGATAAGTCAGTTGCTGGGACAACAACAAACGGTTGGCCGGATAGTCATCAATCACCAGGATATTCAGCGCCCGACTGACCGTAACCGGTTCAATCTCGGCCACCGCAACGCGGGCCAATGGCTGCAAGGTGGGTAAACTCAGGCGCACCTCAATCTGTGTGCCCTGCCCCAGCGCACTGTGCATCGTCAGCGAGCCACCCATCATTTCGCACAAGGTGCGGCTGATCACCAGACCCAGCCCGGAACCGCCCTGCACAGACTGGCCATGGTTGCCAGCCTGGGTGAACGGCGTGAACAGCCGTTGCTGGTCTTCCACGGATATCCCGCGACCACTGTCTTCGACCCGCAGACATAGCGCCAACCGATCCTGGTCAATCGCAGGTTCTACCCGCACACGCAATACGACGTGACCCACCTCGGTGAACTTGATCGCATTGCTCAACAGGTTCGACAGCACTTGCTTGAAGCGCAGCGGATCAATCAAGACGTCTACGTTGGCCAGCGCATCCAGATCCAGTTGCAGGCGCAGTTGTTTTTGTCGCGCCAAGCCTTCGAATATCCGCACCACCGACTCGATCAGCTCACGCAGATTGGCCCGCTCCGGAGCCAGCGACAACCGGCCGGATTCGATCCGTGCGATGTCGAGAATGTCGCCAATAAGATCGAGCAAGCCCCGCGCCGCGCCCGAGGCCACCTCAATGGCGAAACGATCCATGACGCCCTGATCGGCTTTTTTCATGGCCAGTTCAAGCATCCCGATCACGGCATTCATCGGTGTGCGGATCTCATGACTCATCGTCGCCAGGAACGTGGTCTTGGCGCGGTTGGCATCGTCGGCGCCGTCTTTGGCGATGCGCAACTCGTGCAACAGTTGCTGGCGTTCGCTGACGTCGATCCAGCCGGAAATCATCCCGCTGACTTCGCCATCACTGCCACGGTAAGGCAGCATCCAGTGATAAATAGTCAGCAGACGACCGTCTGCCAGACTGAGCTTGCGATCCTCAACTCGCGGCACGCCTTCATCCATGACTTGCCGGTAATCGTTCGCATAGCCCTGCGCCTCGATAGCGTCACTCAGCACGCCGTCGGTCACGGTTTTACCGATCACGGCTTCGCGTTCAACGCCAAACACTTGCAGGTAACCGCTGTTACACGTCACCAGCCGTCCCTCGCGGTCGCGCACATAGATCGGGTGCGGCGTGCCGTCGATCAACACGCGCATGAACTCCATCTGATCGTTGAGGGCGATTTCAGCCTGGCGCCGCTTGCGCATCAGCATGCGCAGGTAAGCAATCCAGCCGAACGCCACCAGCAACAACACACCGGCGATGACGAACCCTTGAATGATCGTGCTGCGATGGCGCAGCCAATAACTGTCGTCGACCACCACTTCAGTGCGCCAGCGGTTGGTCAGCTCATCCATTTCTTCAGGGGAAATGCTCAACAGCGCCTTGTCGAGAATCGAGTACAACTCCAGGGCTCCGCGATCGGTCGCCAGCGCTATACGCGCCTGCTGAGTCCCTACGGTGCTGGTGATTTGCAGCCGGCCGCGATACTGGCGGGAGATCAAGTAACGGGCATTGAGCAAGGAATTGATCGCACCATCGACCTCGCCCTTGGCAACCATGTTCATCGCATCGGCAGCATTTTTCGCCGTCACCAGGTGCACCCGGGGAAACTGCTCCACAAGGTATTCGCGCAACACGTTGCCGCGAATCAACGCCAGACGCTTGCCGGCCATTTGGTCCAGGGTCTGGGGAGCGCCCTCGCCGCTGGCCGTAACCAGTACGAACGGGTTGGTCAGATAAGGTCGGGTAAAACGCAAGGCACCTTCACGCTCGGCACTGGGGGTAAACGCGGCGAGCATGTCAGCCTTGCCGCTGGTCACCAGATCGACCAGGTCAGCGACTGACTCGGCCCGTTGTACGTCGAACTTCAGGCCGGTGCGCAGGCTGATTTTGGCCAGCACATCGGCACTGATGCCACGAAAATTGCCTTCATTGTCGAAGAACGTCAGCGGAAGAAAGTTCTCATTGATCGCCACGTTTATCCTGGGGTGACGCTCCAGCCAGCGTTGCTCGCTGACGCTGAAGTGCAGGGTCTGTCGCCCGGGCATGGTCGCGCCCCCCGCACTCCATCGGCGCAAAATACTCATGCGCTCAGTGGTGGGAATCGTGTCCAGCGCTGCATTGAGGATACGCAACAGTCGGTCGTTGCCACGAGACACAGCAAAGCCGAATGGCTGCACTTCCAGCCGCGAGAAATCACTGAGCTGCACGTTATTGAGGTAATTCTTGCTGATCAGGTAGTTGGAGCTGATCGAGTCGCCCAGGTAGACGTCCGCCTGACTGAACGCCACCGCACCGATAGCGCTCAAGGTTGAGGGATACAACTGGATGGTGGCCTTGGGATAGAACGCCTTCACCACTTCTGGTGGCAAATAGTGATAGAGCATCGCCACACGCTTGCCAGCCAGATCCACCGGCAGATCCTGGTTCTCGCCGATGCGGGTCAGCAACGTCGGCTGATCGTCGGCATAGGGCCTGGACACTGCCAGGTCGGGATCAACTGCCTCGTAACCATTGGCGGTGCCAAGCAAATCGATTTCACCGTTTTTAAGCGCAGCCAGCACCTCGTCGCGCGACTCAAACCGGCGCACCTCGACCTTGATATGCAGCAACTGAGCGATCAACTGCGCATAGTCGGCCGTCAGACCTTCGTAGTCATTGTCATTGGTGGTAATGCCAAACGGTGAGTAATCGGGAGCCGAAGCGCCCAGCAACAATGCTTTGCGATGCCGCAACCAGCTCCAGTCCGACTCGTCGAGTGAAACCGCATATTCATCGACCGTCGAACGCCCAAGCAATTGCAATGTTTCAGGCTCAGCGGCAAAAGCATTGCCGGCTAGCAGCAAGCCAGACAGCAACAGCCCCGCAAAGCACTTTCTGAAAGAAGTATTCATCTAGACAAGGTTATTGCGCTTGGCAAAATCGGCGAGGTACACCACCGATTTGACCTTGAGCTTCTCGATCAGCCGGGTCTTGTAAGTGCTGACGGTTTTGTTGCTCAGCAACATCGCTTCACCAATTTCCTTGTTGCTCAGCCCGTTGGATAACTGTTGCAGGATCGTCAGCTCACGATCGGACAGGCTCTGGATGAGTTCAAGATCGGTGGCATCAACATCGCTTCGCCGCACCGAACTGGTGGCCAGATTGGGAAAGAAGGTATAGCCGTCCATCACAGCCTTGATGGCTTTGATCAGCTCATCAAGATCGTTGGTTTTGGAGATATAGCCAGCGGCGCCGGCCTTCATGCAGCGCATGGAATAGAACAGCGCCGATTGCGAGGTCAGCACCAGCACCTTGCTCGACAGCCCCAGTGCACTGATACGCGAAATCACTTCCAGCCCATCGAGCTTGGGCATGGCGATATCCAGAATAATCAGGTCCGGAGCGTGTTCACGGGCCAGTTGCACAGCGTCGGCGCCGTTGTCCGCCTCGGCCACGACGTCGAACTGTTCCTGTTTGAGCAGCATCTTGACCGAAGAGCGAATGAACGGATGATCGTCCACAACTATCGCTTTAAGCATAAAAACCTCTGGAGAGCACGCCGGCAACCGACATCGTCAAGGCCATGAGTGTGAGTGGGACAGCAAGCCATTCGGTGCGTGCGGCAAAAATACACGAGCGCGAATGAAGTGTAGGAAAATTCTGCAACCATATCGGAGCAAACGGTGAAAAGTTCACCGTGCGCTTTCCAGCGTTTTCAGCCACTGCAACAAATCGTGCCCATTCATGGGCCTGGCCAGGTGAAACCCTTGGCCGGTCTCACACCCCAGTTCCAGCAGCCCCTCGCGAATCCGCGGACTACTGACCCCCTCAATCACCAGCCTCATGTCCAGCGACTGCGCCAGCCCCTGCGTGCAGGTCACCATGGCACGATTGCGCTGGCGATCCAGACGCTGGACGAAGCGTCCATCGAGCTTGATCTGATTGAACGGTAGCTGGCAGAGCAGCTTGAGCGAAGAGAAGCCCACCCCGAAGTCATCGACCGACAAACCGCAGCCCAACAGTCTCAATCGCAGGAGGTTTTCATGGATGCCGGGGGCGCTGTCGAGCAAGCCGTTTTCCGCGAATTCGAACATCAGCGTCGAGCCCTTGAAGGCATGTCGCTCGAGTGCCCGTTTAATGTGCTCGATCAGTTCACCGTTCGCCAGTTGCGAGGCATGCAGGTTGAACGCCAGCGTCAGGTTGACGCCTTGGCGACGCAAGATCCCCATCAGGCTCAAACCCTGTTCCAGCAGGTGTTTGAACATCTGGTCAATCAAGTCATACGCCAGCACCGCCGCCAGGAACTCACTGGGCAGCAACACACCCCGCGCCGGATGCTGCCATCGCGCAAGCGCTTCGACGCCGACGGCTGCGCCGGTCTGAAGTTCGACCTGCGGTTGAAACCAGGCACGGAACTCGCCCAACGCCAGCCCACGCCGCACTTCCTCTTCAGTAGGCAGCTCTCTGCGCAGCATGTTCGGCACCGGCACTGCCCGCGCGCGGCTGTAGCGGTGCAACAAACGATGCACCGAGCGCAGTTGAATCGGTCGACGGAGTATCCCCAGCAGTTGCAGCCCGGCCAACGATTGCATGTGCCCCAGCGCACGATGCAACTCCGGCTGCAATTCGCTGCACAGCACCACCGCGCGCACCATGCCGCTTTGACTGGCGCGCCGCAGAAACTCGAGGCAATCGAGTCCGCGATCAGTCAGGTCGCACAGCACGATGTCGACGCCGCCATAGAGGTGCATCTGCACCATCGCATGTTCGCCATCTGTGGCTTGGACCACGTCGTGTACGCCCAGGCGCTGCAACATCTTGACCAGCACGCTGCGCGCAAAACCTTGATTTTCCAACACTAGAATACGCGGGGAAGCCATCGTCAATTCATCGCTTAATCGAGCTGAGAGCAGGCATATTGGCGATAGCCAAAAGCGTGCTGCGAAGGACTTATCCGACAGTCATGTAGGAAATTTCCCAGAGATAACGCCTGCAACAAAATGCCGCCGTTGGCGCCGGCGGCGTGCCTCAGTAATAGATGATCTGCACCACCATGATTGCCTCGAAAGGCCCGACCTTGGGATCGCCCAACGATACGACCGAAGCGCTGAACGGCACGTCGATATGAGTCACGTCCGCCGGAAAATTGACCAGCGGAAAGGGTTCGTTGATCGGTACCAGTTGGTTGCGTGAATCGCGCACCTGAATGCCGAACTGGCTATCACTGGCCGGCACGATGGTGTAATCACCCTGCTGCTGAGTGGTGACCAATGTGGCGCCCAGGTTGATCGCCGTGCTGCATCGTTTCTCCAGCGCCAGGCTGAAAGGCCGGGTCGGATTGGGCGGTGAGAGGCCGTTGGCGGTTTTCTGGATGACCCCGAAATCGACGATTCCCGGCTCAGGGGTTACGGTCACATCAACACTGCAAGCCGTGCCGACAATGTTTTGCAGGCCGCTGAGCTGAAAACGGAAATTGCCAAACGGATTGCCTGGCCCGCCGTTGAGTCCATATAACCCGTCGAACTGGAAGACGTCGTACGTATCTTGTGAGGGCCGCTGCAGCGGTAACAGCCCGCGTTTGCGGATGACCACCTGAAACGCGATGCTCGGACTGACCAACGAACACGGCAACATCTCTGCATCATTGGAGGCCGAGGGGCAGCCCCGTGAAACAAAACCGGTATTCACCCCTTGGGTCGGGTTGGCGCTCCAGTCACCGTCCCAGGCTGTCACCCCCTTGTACACCAGACCAAATTCAATACCCCAGGGTGTCGCGTTCAATCCAGCCGGGTTGCCGTAGAAATAGATCGGGTCGTCTTCGGCAAAATGGATGTCGTGAACCTTCCAGCACTTGGCGGGCACCACATGCGTTTTCGAGCGCCAGATGATCGTACCGTCCGGCACCGTATCGGGCACCGACACCGGGCCGATGTATTCACTCAGGTACGAGCCGTCATTCAGCGATTTGCACAACATCGCCCAGGACGCCTGAGAAAACATCAGCAACAGCATCGCCAGACAAAGCCTGAGCGGCGTGCGCTTCATGGCTTGACGCCCGTGCAGACGTTTGCCACGCACTTGAACAGCGTATCGGTCTGCCCTCCGAAGTCGTTCATGTTCGACACCCGCAGCGAGGTGAACGCCGTGCTGGTCAATGGAAAGCGTGCGTTGGCGTAGGGCGCGATCATGATCGTGTCGATCGGCATCCGGGGCTTTTGCTCACCGGCCAGCAGCCCGACCACGGTGATGTGAAACGGCGTCGGGTTCTCCACCGAAAGCTGTTTAGTGCCCGGATCGATTTTCAGCTTCAAGCCCAGCGCCAGATCATCTCCACGCTCGCGTTTGACCGAGGCCGGGCGATAGAACAGCTTGATCTTCGACTGCAAGGCGATCTGCATCGAATTGACAGCCTGAGTCTTGGGTGGAATCTCGCGCACGTTGAGGTAAAACACCGATTCGCGATCTTTGGGCAACGCCAGCTCAGGCAGTTTCACGATGCGCAACACACTGCTTTCACTGGGTTCAATGCGCTGCAATGGCGGCAGCACCATGAACGGCGACGTGACCTTCTGGCCGGCTTCGTTTTCGATCCACGACTGCACGACAAAAGGCAACTGCGCGTTCTTGTTACTGAGCGTGACGCTGACTGACGGCGCGCTCTCCTCGAACACGATTCGCGTTCGGTCCGGCACCACCGCCGCGTTGGCCAATAACGGAACACACAGGCCTGCAATGAGGCCCAAACGATTGAACAGGCCACGGGTTGTGGACAATGAAAGAGATTGCATAAAGGTTCTCCGCAAGGATAAAGGCCGGGTCAGGTTCAAGCCCGGATTAAAGGCAGCGCACGGGTTTGGCGATGTTGGTCACGACGTCTTCTTCAGGCAGTGCGGCCAAGGCACAACGATTGACGTCGTCCCACACCGCGACCAACTCAGCCTGCGCTTTGACGCCCAGCAGATAAGTCACCCCGCCTTCACCGACGATGCCCACTTCCTTGTTTGTGTGTTTGTCCTGCACCGACGCGCCGAAAGGCACCGGTTTGCCATCAGATCGGGTCAACGTCACGTAGGCGTTATGCCCACGGGCGGTGGAAAAATTCACATAGCCGATAGCGCCCTCGGTCAGCGCCAGACGCTGGATCGGGTTTGAGACTTCGGTGTTGAGCGGCAATTTTTCCATGTTGATCCGCGCTTCATAGGCCTGGAACGATGGCAAACCGTCCATCACCGCGTAACCGGCCTGGTTGGAGCGTGTCTGACCACTGAACGCCACGTCCGGCACGCCATCGGTCGATACCAGCAAACGGGTATCGCCATTCGAACCGTTGCCATGGGCCGACACGCCATAGCGGGTGGCGACCAGCGAACTGTCGAACTCGCCGGTCAGCGAACGGTAGGTGCTGCCATCGGTGGTAGCAGAAGCGTTGGCCCGATAGGTGGATGCTCGTTTGCCGACATAAGCATTGACGTAGCGGTTATCACCGATCCCGCCATACACCTGATAATTCAGGCCATCGCCGTCGTCGTGGCTATACCCGACGTTGCCCGACGACGCCCCGGTCCCCGAGCGCTGCATGTTGCTCGACAGCATCGAGTTACCGCCCAGCGGAATGGAAACCCCGAGATAGATCTGCGAGTCGTTCTGCCGCGTATTGCGGGTTTGATACGCGGACAGGTTGGCATTGATGTTCTTGACGTTGCCGATTGAAAAACTGCGCGCCAGCGACAGACCGAAACGCTCGGAGGGCGCCGCGTCCCAATAGGTGGAATGGTCGTAGGAGACACTCGTCGACAGCCAGGAAAAATGCTTGGCCAGCGTCACCGAATAGCGCTGTTTACCCGAGTTCAGCGAGTAGGAATCAGGGTCGCCGACAAACTGCGAGAAGTTGGTAAACGTCTTGTCTGAAAAGCGATAACCGAGAAACCGCAGGTCTGTGCCAATGGCATCAAAACGCTTGGAATAGTTGATCCGGTACGAGTTACCCACCACCGTTTCGCCACTCCAGCGCAACTTGGCCCGCGAGGTGGTGACATCTGCCGACAACGCGCCGAACACGCCCAGATCCTTGCCGACGCCGATGGCATCCGACAGGTAATCCGAGGCTGCAAGCACGCCGCCATACACCGTCCAGTCCCGTGGCAAACCGTAGGCCAACTCTGAAGCAATAAACCCGGGCTCGGTGCCGCCGGCACCGTTGAGCCGCGGCTGCCCGGCCGAGACCTTGTAGCGCAACTCGCCCTCGCGGGACAAAAACGGTACCGCCGCCGTGGTGACCGTGAAGGTCTGTTCGGTACCGTCCTCTTCGCGCACGGTGACATCCAGCGTGCCCTGGGCGCTGCTGTTCAAATCCTGAAGGCTGAATGCGCCAGGCGTGACCGTGGTCGAGTACAACACTCGGCCCTGCTGCGACACGGTCACGGTCGCGTTGGTCCGCGCCAAACCACTGATCAACGGCGCATAACCGCGCAGACTGGGCGGTAACATGCGGTCGTCGCTGCTCAACGTGGCGCCACGCAGGGCAAACGTATCGAACACATCGGAGTTCAAATAATCTTCGCCCACCGATAGCTTCGAGCGAATGGCCGGCAAGGCGCGATAGGCATAGAGACGGTTCAACTGGAACGCTTTGCTGTTGATGTCACCGCTCTGCTGACCGGACTCTTGCCGGGCCTGGTAATCGGCACGAATCCGCCAGGCGTCAATGTTCACCCCGGCGGTGCCGTAACTTTGCAACGAGCGGGAATCACCGGACGCCGTGGACTGGCGGCTGTTGGCGATCACCCGGTAATCGAGCAATGCACCGTCCAGCCCCTCGCTCCAGGCAGCCGGGGGAATGTAATTGGGATCGTCATATTCGAACGTCGCCTGCGGCAGACTGATCGAAAGTCGGCCCAGACTTTTGATGTACTTGATGCTGGCGTTGTCGATCCCGCGCAAATCAACGCACTGGCCGTCAGCCAGCCTTGGCAGGCCCTTCAACACCTCCGGTTTCAAACCGAACATCGCCACCAGTTCTTCCGGCAGACAGGCGTAACTTTCCTGCGGATCGTCAGCACTTTTGAATTCTATGGAACGGCTGCCGAAGTAACGCTGATTGACAGTAATGTCCAGCAAGTAACTGCCGGGTACTGTGTATTGGGCATGGGTAAACTGTCCGAGGCTGATATTGTCTTTACGATCAATATTCAGAAACTCCGAATTGAACTCCACGGCATTTGAATAGCGCGCAGAGAGGATCAATACGCAAGACACGAAAAGTGTGCGGCAGTACACGGGCAATACCCTTTAAACAGTGCTCTGACAGATAAGAAAAAAGGGGCTATCGCCCCTTTTTCTTAAAACAATCAATACGGGCGTATCAGTTGTAGGCAACGGTGAAGTTGGCAACGCTGTCCGCTTCACCGGTGGTCACAGCAGCCGCGGTGGCTTCGTACATCGCCGCGAAGGTCACGGTGTTGTTGCCGTCTTGCAGAACGACTGGCGCAACCTGCTCCTTGCCGTTATCGAGCATTTCACCAGCGCTTGCCTGCAGGCGAATGCCGACGTTCTGGGCCAGGCCAGTGGTGGCGAACAGTGCAGGAACCGATGGGTCCTGCACGCCGCTGAAGGTGAAGCGGGCGTTCTTCTGGGTGGTGGTGTCGCAGTCGGTCAGGACGATGTCGAACTTGACCGGGTCGGAGCGATCACCCGTAGCCTTGAAACGGTTCGATGGGACCTGACCCAGCGAAACAGTTTGATCAAGGGAGCTGGCGTCGATACCACATGCACCGGAAACGATTTCACCGATAAAACGCACGGTGCCTGGGTTGCCGGTTGCTGGCGCAGCATTGGCGAAAGAAGCAAGACTCATGGCAACAGCAGCGGTAGTCACAGCGAAAAACTTATTCATCGTAGGCATCTCTAGGGATAGTTATTTATCAGGCCCAGCGGCCTGGCTTCCCAAATAACTCACGAGCGGCAATCTGGCTTATCGCTGTAACAAATAAACCATGGCTTATTCCGACAACTGAAGCCCCCATACTTTTGGCCATCGCCGCCGGTATTTTCCTGGCCCAACAGTTGTGAAAAAAGTAATGCCTCACTGATTATTCAGGACGCAGGGCATCTCTGCTCCGGGGAAAATAATGAGTGATGCCTACGCGTGAAAATGTAAGTTTTTTCCCTCCGAGATGTAGGATATTTCCCAGCGCTAATCGGTTGTACTCGGACTCCAGAAAGCCTGCACCACCAGCGTCGACGTCGAGATCCGCGCCACCAGTGCGTCCAGCTCGTCACCGTCGACCGAGGTGGTTGCCAGCGTCGCCTCGATCTCGATTTCATCGGCGCCAAAGGCATGCACGTCAACATCGCTGGCCGGGTAGTTACTGCGTTCAAGCTCCGCTTCGAGCAAGGCAAATACGGCTTTTTGCTGCGAGCGTCGGGCGATGACGTAGACGATGTTGGTAACTTCGGCCGAGACCACGTCCAGCGGCTGACGGTTGATGTTGTTGACGATCGGTCGCAGCAAGGTGTTGGCGGCGAGGATAAACAGCGTTCCTAGCACCGCTTCGGCCAGCAGATCGGCACCGGCGCAGGCGCCGACCGCAGCCGATGTCCACAGGGTCGCGGCGGTGTTCAGGCCACGCACGTTGCCTTCTTCGCGCATGATCACCCCGGCACCGAGAAAACCGATGCCGGAGACCACGTAGGCAACCACGCGCACCGCGCCTTCAGCGCCGGCAAGACGGTTGGCCATGTCGACGAAAATTGCCGCGCCAACGGCGACCAGCACATTGGTGCGCAGGCCGGCGGTGCGTTGCCGGTACTGGCGCTCGAAGCCGATCAGGCCTCCGAGAATGAAAGCCGCGCTGAGGCTGACGAGAGTGTCGAGCAGCGAGGTGAGATTGAGGTTGTTGATGGCTTGCATGATGAAGTCCTCCTTGAGAACGCATCCCTCCTGTGGGAGCAAGCCCGCTCCCACAGGTACGGTGGTGTTACTGCCAGCCGAACCGGCGGATGTAGAAGCCTTTGACCGCTTGGGTCAGGGCCATGTACGCCAGCAAAATCACCGGCAGGAACACGAAGTACAGCGATGGCAGCGCCTGCAGTTTGAAGTAATGCGCCAACGGCCCCATCGGCAGGAAGATGCCGACCGCCATGATGATCCCGGTCATCACCAGCAGCGGCATGGCGGCACGGCTTTGCAGGAACGGAATCTTCGGCGTGCGGATCATGTGCACGATCAGCGTCTGGGTCAGCAGCCCGACCACGAACCAGCCGGACTGGAACAGCGTCTGGTGATCGGGGGTGTTGGCATCGAACACGTACCACATCAAGGCGAACGTGGTGATGTCAAAGATCGAACTGATCGGGCCGAAGAACAGCATGAAACGCCCGACGTCGCCCGGCTGCCAGCGTTGTGGTTTTTTCAGCATTTCGTCATCGACGTTGTCGAACGGGATGGCGATCTGCGAAATGTCGTAGAGCAGGTTCTGCACCAGCAGATGCATCGGCAGCATCGGCAGAAACGGAATGAATGCACTGGCGACCAACACCGAGAAGACGTTGCCGAAGTTCGAACTGGCGGTCATTTTGATGTACTTGAGCATGTTGGCGAAGGTTCGGCGCCCTTCAAGCACGCCCTCCTCCAGCACCATCAGACTCTTTTCCAGGAGGATGATGTCCGCCGCTTCTTTGGCGATGTCCACCGCGCTGTCCACCGAGATACCGATGTCAGCGGTGCGCAGTGCCGGCGCATCGTTGATGCCATCGCCCATGAACCCGACCACATGCCCATTGCCTTTGAGGATGCGCACGATGCGCTCCTTGTGCGATGGCGTCAGCTTGGCGAAGACATTGGTGGTTTCCACGGCCACCGACAGTTCGGCATCGCTCATGCGCTCGACGTCGTTGCCCAGCAACAGGCCCTGTTGCGCCAGGCCGACTTCGCGGCAGATTTTTGCGGTCACCAACTCGTTGTCGCCGGTCAGCACCTTCACGGCGATGCCATGTTCGGCCAAGGCTTTGAGCGCTGGCGCGGTGCTTTCTTTCGGTGGATCGAGGAACGCCACGTAGCCGATCAGCGTCAGCTGCGCCTCATCGGCCAGGCTGTAAGTGTCGCGACCTTCAGGCATCGATCGGGCTGCCACCGCTACCACGCGCATGCCCTCAGCGTTGAATGCGGCGGTGACCTGACGAATCCGGGTCAGCAATTCATCGCTCAAGGCTTCATCGACGTCGCCGTGACGCACACGAGTGCACACCGCCAGCACTTCTTCGACCGCGCCTTTGCAGATCAACTGATGCGCCTGACCACGCCCTTCGACCACCACTGACATGCGCCGACGGTCGAAGTCGAATGGGATCTCATCGACCTTGCGAAACGCCGTGCCGACCTTGAGTTCACGGTGGACTTCGACGTGTTCCAGCACCGCCACATCCAACAGGTTTTTCAGGCCGGTCTGGTAATAGCTGTTGAGATAAGCCATTTCCAGCACGTCGTCCGAGTCTTCACCCCAGACGTCGACGTGGCGCGCCAGAAAGATCTTGTCTTGGGTCAGGGTGCCGGTCTTGTCGGTGCACAGCACGTCCATGGCGCCGAAGTTCTGGATCGCATCGAGGCGTTTGACGATGACTTTTTTGCGCGACAGGAATACCGCGCCTTTGGCCAACGTCGAGGTGACGATCATTGGCAGCATTTCCGGGGTCAGGCCCACGGCAATCGATAGCGCGAACAGCAGCGCTTGCGTCCAGTCACCCTTGGTGAAACCGTTGATGAACAACACCAGCGGCGCCATCACGAACATGAAGCGGATCAACAGCCAACTGACTTTGTTGACGCCTTGCTGGAACGAGGTGACGGCCCGATCCGTCGCGCCCACGCGTTGCGCCAGCGCACCGAAATACGTGCTGTTACCCGTGGTGAGAATCACCGCCACCGCCGTGCCCGAGACCACGTTGGTGCCCATGAACAAAATGTTGTCCAGCTCCAGCGGGTTGTGCGTGTCGCGATCCGCCTGACGTGGGAATTTCTCCACTGGCATCGACTCGCCGGTCATCGCCGCCTGACTGACAAACAGGTCTTTGGCGCTGAGCACGCGGCAATCGGCAGGAATCATGTCACCGGCCGACAACACGATCAGATCGCCGGGCACCAGTTGTTTGATCGGCACTTCAGTGCGTGGCTCATCACGGCGCATGACGGTGGCGGTGTTGCTGACCATCGCCTTGAGCGCATCAGCCGCCTGGTTGGATTTGCTTTCCTGCCAGAAGCGCAACAGCGTCGACAGCACCACCATGGAGAAAATCACCACGGCGGCTTGCAGGTCTTCGGTCAGCCACGAGATCAACGCCAGCAGTGTCAGCAGCAGGTTGAATGGGTTTTTGTAGCAGTGCCACAGATGGGTCCACCATGGCAGCGGTTGCTCGTGTTCGACTTCGTTGAAACCGTACTGCGCACGCAGCGCATCGACTTCCAAGTCGGTGAGGCCGTCGCAATGGGTGCCCAGTGAAGACAGCAATGCACCACTGTCGCAATGGGCAGCATCGACCAGCGTGTTGGCCAGAGTGGGGGGGACTTCACGGCTGACCGTGGTGTCGGTGATCGATTCCAGCAACGCCAGACGACGGAAGTGCCGGGCGAAGTGGCGGGTCCGCAGAAAGCCTGCGAAAAATTCCTTGAGCGTAAGTTTCATGGCTGTTGCCCCTATGGTCAGCCGGGAAACCGTCAAGCAGGTACGGCCGCGCCTGTGCCGCCGGAAAAACCGGCACGGCAAGGCTTGGCGCGCCGGTCAGAAAAGACAGGCGTGTCGATAGGGCTGCGATGACGACGATGAGTCGAAATCACGCTCTTTCAGTGTCGATGAGAAGGAACGTCCAGACATGACCCAGGACGGGCCATGCACGGGATGCCGCTGCTCGCTTTTACGGCGAGACAACGGCACAAAAGAGGCGCGCTATCTTGCCGAGAATCTGCCGGTTATCGAGACCGGCCGACAACTGTCACTCGAACAAGTACCCACTGTGGGTCTCCGCTATTGATGAAAACGCGCGAAGCTTACGCCCCGATATCTGGAGAGTAAACCGGCAAAAGGAGGTGTGTCGGGGAATTACAGGGCTCTTCAGGAAGGGTTCAGGATTCAGAATTTGTGTTGCTTCAAATGGCCCCTTCGCGAGCAAGCCTGCTTCCACATTTTCTCCTGCCTACACAGAAAAACAGTGTGGGAGCGGGCTTGCTCGCGAAGGCGATGAATCAGTCGCAGCAGAATCTAGCTGGCAGTCGCCAACAACAGATCCGCCATCGAACGATGCCCACGATGCTTGCCATGCTCATACAACGAGCCGGCAATTTCATCGGCACGAATCGGCAGCACCGACAGCAGTGTGTCGCTCAAACCATGGCTGGCCTGGCAAAAACCCTGCATGTAGATGCCTGCCTTGCAGCGCTCATCGGTGATCACTTTGTAGTGGCGATCGACCTCGAACTCGCCCAGGTATTCTTCCAGCGGCGCCAGCAGTTTGCGGTGCATCTGCCGCTCGTAACCGGTGGCCAGCACCACGGCGTCGTAAAGGCGAACGGTTACCTCGCCGGTGGCGTTGTTGCGCACGGTCAGCTCGATACCGTTTTCGGTGGCGGTGGCGTTTTCGACGGTGGTCAGGGTGCGGAAGGCATGGCGGGCAATCCCGGACACCTTCTGACGATAGAAGATGCCGTAGATGCGCTCGATCAAATCGATGTCGACCACCGAGTAGTTGGTGTTGTGGTACTCGTTGACCAGACGCTCACGCTCGGCGTTGTTTTGCTGGAACACCAGGTCAGTGAACTCCGGCGCGAACACTTCGTTGACGAACGGGCTGTCGTCGGCTGGCTTGAGGGCCGAGCCGCGCAGGATCATGTCGACCTGCACCGACGGGAACGAATCGTTCAGATCAATGAAGGCTTCCGCCGCGCTCTGCCCGCCACCGATGATCGCAATGCTCATCGGCTGATTGTTCACGCACGGCTGCCTGGCCATCTGTGACAAGTATTGCGAATGGTGGAACACGCGGCTGTCGCCCTTGAGCGCCTTGAACGCCTCGGGAATACGCGGCGTGCCGCCGGCACTGACCACCACCGAACGGGTGGTCCGCGCATGTTGCTGACCTTGACTGTCGCGGGAAATCACGCGCAGCGCTTCGACCTGATGGTTGTGCAGCACAGGCTCAATGGTCAGCACTTCTTCGCCATAACGGCTCTGCTCGGTGAACTGCCCGGCGACCCAGCGCAGGTAGTCGTTGTACTCCATGCGGCACGGGTAGAAGGTGCCGAGGTTGATGAAGTCCACAAGGCGGCCGTGATACTTGAGGTAATTGACGAACGAGTACGGGCTGGTCGGATTGCGCAGGGTCACCAGATCCTTGAGGAAGGAAATCTGCAGCTCGCTCTGAGTCGACAGGGTATTGCCGTGCCAGCTGTAGTTGGCCTGCTTGTCGAGGAACAGCACATCCAGCTCGCCCTGGCTCGGGCCGCGCTCTTGCAGAGCGATGGCCAGCGCCAGGTTCGAAGGGCCGAAACCGACGCCGATCAGGTCGTGAACGATGGGCGATGCAATTGCCTGTGTCATTTCCAGTGTCCTCTGGATGAACCCCTCAACAGTGGGGAAAGGAAAGCCTAAGTGACCTGACCGGCCTTGAGCAGGACGGCAGGTCGTCTGTTGAGTAGGAACGAGAACAGTGAAATAAAATTTAACGACGACGGCTCAATGGGCATCCCATTGTTTGATCCGCAGACGGCAATGTTTCATCGCATTGACGATGTGCTTTTCCACCAGGGCCTTGGAAATACCGAGCTGTGCGGCGATTTCCGGGTGCGACAGGCCGTCGATCTTGCGCAATAGAAAACTGTCGCGGCAGGCGGGCGACAGTTCAGCCAGCGCACGCTGGAGCATTTCCAGACGCTGGCCGTGATCGAGGGTGCCATGGGGGGAAGGCGTGAAATAGCGCTCTTCGTTGTCGAGCACTTCCAGCGGCTCGACCTGGCGCAGCGCGTTGCGTCGATGATCATCGATGAGCAGATTCAACGCCGTACGATAAAGGAAGGCCCGGGGTTGCTCGATGGGTGTGTCGCTGGAACGCTCCAGCACCCGCAGATAAGCGTCATGCACCACATCCTCGGCAACCTGACGGTTGCCCAGCTTGGCGTTCAGGAAACACACCAGCTCGCGATAGTAGTTTTCCAACATGACTCCCGGCCGCAAAAGGTGCGGTTTGTGTCCATGAGCACACTGATCGATCACCCCGCGATGAGCGGTAGCAAGATAGTGGCAACGTAAGGTGCGTAATTTATAGTAATTCTCATATAGATTTAAAGTAGCGTTTGTCTTTGCCCGATAAATAGTCCTGTTCTATAGCTGTTACTGGGTGTGTCCGCGCTTAAATTCCCCTGCACTTTCCTCGTTTACAGGACAGCTCCCCGTGTCTGTCGCGCCCTGCGACGGCGTTCAGCGCTGCCCGAATCCGTGTGCCAGCCGAACGACGGGCCGATTTCCACTGGCCGGAACCCTGCATGAAACGTCCCCGCCCCGCCCGACGCGCCCTGCTTGTAGTCCTTTGTCTGATCCCCGTTGTCGCTTACGCCGCGTGGCAGATCATGCCGCCGGGTCGGGATAGATTCGCCACCGTGCAAGTCACCCGTGACGATATCGAAAGCAGCGTCACTGCACTCGGCACCCTGCAACCACGCCGCTATGTGGATGTGGGCGCGCAGGCTTCGGGCCAGATACAGAAGATCCACGTAGAAGTCGGCGACGTGGTCAAGGAAGGCCAGTTGCTGGTGGAAATCGACCCGTCGACGCAGAAGGCCAAGCTCGATGCCGGGCGCTTCTCCGTCGAGAATCTAAAGGCGCAATTGCAGGAACAACGCGCCCAGCATGAACTGGCGCAACAGAAGTACCAGCGCCAGCAAAATCTTGCCGCCGGCGGTGCGACCCGCGAAGAAGACGTGCAGACCGCCCGCGCCGAGCTGAAAGCCACGCAGGCCCGCATCGACATGTTCCAGGCGCAGATCCGTCAGGCCCAAGCCAGCCTGCGCAGCGATCAGGCCGAACTTGGCTACACCCGCATTTATGCGCCAATGGCCGGTACCGTGGTCGCTCTCGATGCGCGCGAAGGCCAGACCCTCAATGCCCAGCAACAGACACCATTGATCCTGCGCATCGCCAAGCTCTCGCCAATGACGGTGTGGGCCGAGGTGTCCGAAGCCGACATCGGTCATGTCAAACCGGGCATGAGCGCGTACTTCACCACCCTCAGCGGCGGCCACCGGCGCTGGAGCAGCACTGTGCGGCAGATTCTGCCAGTGCCACCCAAACCGCTGGATCAGACCAGCCAGGGCGGCGGCAGCCCGGCCAGCAGCAAAAGCGGCAGCGCCCGCGTCGTGCTGTACACCGTGCTGCTCGACGTCGACAACACCGACAACGCCTTGATGGCCGAGATGACCACCCAAGTATTCTTCGTCGCCAATCAAGCCAAAGATGTCCTCACTGCACCGGTCGCAGCATTGCAAGGCAGCGACACGGCCAACCTGCAGACCGCTCAGGTAGTCGCCGCCAACGGCAACATTGAATCTCGCGAGGTGCGCACTGGCATCAGCGACCGGCTCAAGGTGCAGATTCTCGATGGTTTGAGCGAAGGTGATCACTTGCTGATCGGCCCCGCTGTCGGCAGCGGAGACTGAATGCAAACGCCTCTGATTGACCTGAAGGACATCCGCAAATCCTACGGCGGCGGCGACGCGCCTGAAGTCCATGTGTTGCGCGGCATCAACCTGTCGATCCAGGCCGGCGAGTTCGTGGCGATCATCGGCGCTTCCGGCTCCGGCAAATCGACGCTGATGAACATCCTCGGCTGTCTGGACAGGCCAACGTCAGGCGAGTATCGCTTCGCCGCAGAACATGTTGCCGACCTGGACAGCGATGAGTTGGCCTGGCTGCGCCGCGAGGCCTTCGGATTCGTGTTTCAGGGCTACCATCTGATTCCGTCCGGCTCGGCTCAGGAAAACGTCGAGATGCCGGCCATCTACGCCGGCACCCCCGCCGCCGAACGCCATGCCCGCGCCGCCGCCCTGCTTGATCGTCTCGGCCTCGCTTCACGCATGGGCAACCGCCCCCATCAACTCTCCGGCGGCCAGCAGCAGCGGGTCTCGATCGCCCGCGCCTTGATGAACGGCGGCCACATCATTCTCGCCGACGAACCCACCGGCGCCCTCGACAGCCACAGCGGCAAAGAGGTCATGGCGCTGCTCGACGAGTTGGCGAGCCTGGGTCATGTGGTGATCCTCATCACCCACGATCGCGAAGTGGCGGCGCGGGCCAAACGCATCATCGAAATCCGCGACGGTCTGATCATCAGCGACAGCGCCCGAGACAATCCCGAGGCACAGACCACGGCCAACCCCGGCGCCTTGCAGGCGGTGGATTTGCGCAAGCGTCTGGCCGAGGGCGCCGAGGCCACCGGCGCCTGGAAAGGTGAACTGGTGGACGCCTTGCACGCGGCATGGCGGGTGATGTGGATCAACCGCTTCCGCACCGCCCTGACCCTGCTCGGGATCATCATTGGCGTGGCGTCAGTGGTGGTAATGCTGGCGGTAGGCGAAGGCAGCAAGCGCCAAGTCATGGCGCAAATGGGCGCATTCGGCTCTAACATCATTTATCTGAGCGGTTCCGCGCCCAATCCGCGCACGCCGCCGGGAATCGTCACCCTCGACGACGTCCATGCACTGGCGAGCCTGCCGCAAGTGCAGCGAATCATGCCCGTCAATGGCGCCGAGGCCGGCGTACGTTACGGCAACGTCGACCATATGAGTTATGTCGGCGGTAACGACACAAACTTCCCGGCAATCTTCAACTGGCCCGTGGTGCAAGGCAGTTATTTCACCGACGCCGACGAAGCGAGCGCAGCGGCCGTTGCAGTGATCGGCCACAAGGTCCGCAGTAAATTGCTCAAGGGTGTGAGCAACCCCATCGGCCAATACATCCTGATCGAGAACGTGCCCTTCCAGGTGGTCGGCGTGCTGGCGGAAAAAGGTGCCAGCTCCGGCGACTCCGACAGCGACGACCGCATCGCCGTGCCCTATTCGGCGGCCAGCGTGCGCCTGTTCGGCACCCGCGATCCCGAATACGTGGCCATCGCTGCCACCGACGCCCGCCGGGTCAAGGAAGCCGAACAGGCCATCGAACAACTGATGCTGCGCCTGCACAACGGCAAGAAAGATTTCGAACTGACCAACAACGCCGCGATGATCCAGGCCGAGGCGCGCACGCAGAACACACTGTCACTGATGCTCGGTTCGATTGCCGCGATCTCGCTGCTGGTGGGCGGTATCGGCGTGATGAACATCATGCTCATGACTGTGCGCGAACGCACTCGCGAGATCGGTATCCGCATGGCCACCGGCGCCAGACAGCGCGACATCCTGCGCCAGTTCCTCACCGAGGCGGTGATGCTCTCGGTGGTCGGCGGCATCGCCGGCATCGCCTTGGCGCTGATCGTCGGCGGCGTGCTGGTGCTCAGCGAAGTCGCCGTGGCGTTTTCCTTGATCGCGGTGCTTGGCGCCTTCGGTTGCGCCCTGATCACCGGTGTTGTCTTCGGCTTCATGCCGGCCCGCAAAGCTGCCCGGCTCGACCCGGTCACGGCCCTTACCAGTGAATGATCGATCTATGAAACCGCGCCTCAGTTTGTTGACCGTGTGCCTGATCCTCAGCGCCTGCGCCAATCCCGTCCAGCGCCCGGACAGCGGCCTGCTGCCACCGGCGACGTGGCAATCGCCACAAGCCGCCCGCGCCGCCCGCAACAATGCACAGTGGTGGACGCAGTTCGGCAGCCCTGAACTCGACAGCCTGATCGAACAGGCACGAGTCGGCAGCTTCGACCTCGCGGCGGCCGTTGCCCGGGTGCGTCAGGCGCAGGCCGACACGGTGATCGCCGGCGGCTCATTGCTGCCAGAAGTCAAAGCAGGGCTCAACGCCAATCGGCAAAAACTGCTGCGCGGTAACGGCTATAGCCAACTGGACGCCAACAGCAGCAACAAGGCCGTGGATTACTTCGATACAAATCTGAGTGCCACTTACGAAATCGACTTCTGGGGCGGCAAACGCGCGTCCCGCGACAGTGCGCAATTCACCCTGCAGGCCAGTGAATTCGATCGTGCGACCGTGGAGCTGACACTGCTCAGCGGCGTTGCCAATACCTATGCACAAACCCTGTCGCTGCGCGAGCAAAGCCGCATCGCCGAGCTGAATCTGGCCAACGCCCAAAGCGTGCTGAAGCTGGTGCAGACGCGTTATGAGTCAGGCTCGGCGACGGCATTGGAACTGGCCCAGCAAAAAAGTCTGGTGGCCGCTCAGCAATGGCAATTGCCGCGTGTGCAGCAGCAAGCGCAAGACGCGCTGATCAGCCTGGCTGCGCTGCTCGGCCAACCGGTGCAACAACTGTCGCCAAAAGAGCCCTTCGATCACCTGCAATGGCCAGATATCGCTGCCGGTGTACCCAGCGAGCTGCTCAGCCGTCGTCCGGACATCGCTCGCGCCGAAGCGCAACTGGCTGGCGCCGAGGCCGACGTCAAAGTCGCCCGTGCAGCCATGCTGCCGGCGTTGACCCTGACGGCACAGCTCGGCTCCGGCGCCAACCAGTTCGACGATTTGATCCGCAGTCCGTTCTACAACCTCACCGCCGGGCTAGTCGCGCCGATCTTCAATAACGGCCGTCTCGGCGCTGAACGCGACAAGGCCACAGCACGCCAGCAAGAACTGCTGGAGAACTATCGTGGCGCGATCATCAATGGCTTCGCTGATGTGGAGAAAGCCCTCAACAGCATTCGGCGCCTTGAGGAGCAGCGGTTGTGGCAGAACGAAGAATTGAGCCAGGCGCAGACCGCCTTCAACATCGCCCAAAGCCGCTATCAGGCCGGCGCCGAAGACTTGCTGACGGTGCTGGAAACCCAGCGCACGTTGTATGCGGCGCAGGATCAGAACGTACAACTGCGGCTGTCGCGGGTGCAGGCGAGCATTGCGTTGTACAAGGCACTTGGCGGTGGGTGGCAGGCGCTGTAATTTCGCGGCCTGCCAGACCGCTTTCGCGAGCAGGCTCGCTCCCACATGGAATTGCATTCCTGCTGAAGGAACACGATCAAATGTGGGAGATTCTATGGTTCATGCCTAGCCCCTAAACCGCTTTAGGTGAGTATTCGCTCTGGTTTTTCAACAGAGCAAATACCACCCGGGCAAGCTTGCGGGCTAGTGCGACCAGTGCTTGGGTAG